>JBEGIR010000071.1 GCA_040224245.1 Puniceicoccaceae bacterium
CAAGGGTTCCGTACCACGGGACTGGCAGGAAGACCCTACCCTCACGGGTCGCTATTCCATCGCACTGCGCAACCGCTATGCTCCTGATCTGCTCATGACCTTCACGGTCTTCCGAAAAAGTGCGTTCGCACTCAGCTATGAAAGGAATGACCTCATTGCGTTTCTGGCGGGTCTGCGCCAACAATACTCTCATCGTCTGAAACTGAATGACATGCCGGCGGATTTCCGGGATTCGGGATTCAACGCACACCTGCTCGGCGGCGAAACGGTTCACTTTGACTACAGCATTGAACCCAGAGAGCAACAGGGACCCACCATTCGGAATCGAATCTATTGGGTGCTGATCGAGGATCACTGGGTCGAAATTGCACTGATTGGGCAGGAAGCACAGGTCGCTCCCGCCATTCCAGCCTTTGAGCGCTTCCTGCGCAATCTGTCGGTGGTTCAGAACGAAGCTGAAGCATTTGGGGAATAGCAAAATCGTGAGATTTTCGGTATTCCCCAATCTACTCCACGGCTCAACAACATCGAGTTTACGGGTTGTAGGCCAGATTGCTCTGTAGCCAGCGCTCCACCTCCTGCACACGCATGCCCTTGCGTTCAGCGTAGTCCTCCACCTGATCTTTCTGGATGCGACCCACCGGGAAATATGACGCATCAGGGTGCGAAAAATACAACCCGGATACCGATGCGGGTGGATTCATGGCAAATGAAGTTGTCAGAGTAACACCGGTGTGTGCCTCCGCATTGAGCAAATCCCAGATCAACTGCTTTTCCGTATGATCGGGTGATGAGGGGTAACCAGCGGCGGGACGAATGCCTTCGTATTTTTCCCGAATCAACCAATCGTTAAACGGGTGCACGGTTCCTTCAGCTGACGGAAAGCGCTCACCAAATTTGACCGACTCCTTCGCTCCGTATCCCCACTGATCACGAATCCATTTGTGGCAGTATTCGGCACTTGCTTCGGCAAAGCGGTCCGCAAGCGACTGAATCAGAATCGAAACATAGTCATCTCCCTTTTTCTTGAAATGGGCCGCATAGTCCTCCACCTCGCGTCCTGCAGTCACCACAAACGCTCCCATGTAGTCAATCAGCTCACTGGAGCGCGGAGCCACATAGTCTGAGAGCGAAAGGTAGGCTGCTCCAGAAGCCTCGTCGCCGATTTTCTCTTTCTGCTGACGCAGGAAGTGCAAGCGCGTGAGCACAGTATCCCGTTCAATATCACCATACAGTTCCACATCATCACCCACTGCATTGGCATGGAAGAGTCCACACACACCCCTGAGATGGATGCGGTCATTCTCGATGAGATCCTTCACCACCCGCAAGGCATCGCGGTAAAGCTCACGGGCCTGTGTTCCCTGCTTGGCGTGCTCGAGCAGTTTGGGAAATTTCCCACGCAGCTGCCATGCATGGAAAAAGGGCGACCAATCGATATAGTCGAGCACTGCTTCCGCATCGATTTGCTCAAGCACCTGAACGCCAGTGCGCTCGGGGACGCGAATAGAAGCAGCATTCCAATCGAGCTGTAGTGACTGGCTTCGCGCCTGTTCCAGAGTGATGTATTTCACCGATTTGTCACCACCCTCTTCAAATCGATTTCGGGCGGCTGCCTGCTGATCGCGCAATTCCTGAAGATACGTTTCCCGGTGATTGGCGCTGAGCAGTCGGTTGCAAACTTCGGTCACCAGTGATGCATCACCCACATGAACAACTGGCCCAGAATAGTTGGGCGCGATCTTGATCGCCGTATGCGCCTTGGACGTGGTAGCTCCACCGATGAGCAGTGGTGTTTTCATGCCCTTTTCCTCCATACTCCTCGCATTGCTGATCATTTCGTCCAGCGACGGAGTAATCAGGCCAGAAAGCCCAATAAAATCTGCCTTCTCTTCTACAGCCCTTTCCAGGATCTTGGGACAATCGACCATCACGCCCAAATCCACCACGCGGTAGCCATTGCAGGCGAGCACCACACCAACGATGTTTTTGCCAATGTCATGCACATCCCCTTTGACCGTTGCGATCACGAAGGTGCCAGCGTCACTGGATTTCTGCTTCTCTGCCTCCATGAACGGCTGTAGATACGCAACTGCCTTCTTCATCACGCGCGCACTCTTCACGACCTGTGGCAGAAACATTTTGCCTTCACCAAACAGAGCGCCGACCACCTTCATGCCATCCATGAGCGGTCCTTCAATCACATCCAACGGTTTCCCATATTTTACACGCGCCTCTTCGGCATCCGCTTCAATGTGCTGGGTGATACCCTTGACCAGCGCGTGGCTGATGCGCCCTTCCACATCCAAGGCACGCCAGTCGTCAGCTACCGTTGTTTCTGGAGCTGGTGCTTTTTTTTTTGTCGAACTGTCAGCAATGTCAGGCAAATTGCCAGCCTCTGAACGAACAAAGGCTTCGATTCCTGACGGGTCCTTGCTCTCCATCGCCTGCGCTGCGAGATCCCGCAGAAGCGTCATGCCTTTCAGCAAGGCCTGATTGATGCGATCCTCGAGACTGCCGCTACCCGCTGACGCGGATTCCGCACCCGTGGAAGCGGGTGCCAACACCTTGCCATCCTTGATGGCTTCGGCCAGTTCAATCAGCGCATCGGTTGCATCCGGTGATGTGTTCAACAGCACCGCTTCCACTTTCGATTTCAACTCGGGTGGAATGTCTTCATAGTTCATCAGCAGCCCCGGATTCACGATCGCCATGTCGAGTCCGGCAGCAGTTGCATGATGCAGAAAAGCCGCATGCATCGCCTCACGCACAGGGTTGTTCCCGCGGAATGAAAAGGATACGTTGGAAAGCCCGCCGCTGGTCCAGGCGCCGGGGCATAGTTCTTTCACCCGTCGCACTGCTCCGATGAAGTTGAGCGCATAGGCATTGTGCTCCTCCATACCAGTTGCGACCGTGAGAATATTCAGGTCAAAGATGATATCGTGTGGATCCATTCCGACCTCTTCTGTGAGGATGCGGTAAGATCGCTGGGCGATAGCGACCTTTCCATCCTCAGAATCCGCCTGTCCGTTTTCATCAAACGCCATCACGACCACTGCCGCCCCGTATCGCTGGATTAGTCGGGCCTGCTTCCGAAACACATCTTCACCCTCCTTCAGGCTGATCGAATTCACGATGCATTTGCCCTGCACATGCTTGAGGCCAGCTTCAATCACGGACCATTTCGAACTGTCAATCATCACCGGAACCCGGCAAATATCGGGTTCGGATGCAATCAAGCAAAGGAAGCGCTCCATGCAAGCTTCGCCATCGAGCATGCCTTCGTCAAAGTTCACATCGATGACGTGTGCCCCTTTCTCCACTTGCGAGCGGGCAATATCGAGTGCCCCATCAAAGTCGTCAGCCTTGATCAATTTCTTGAAACGCGGCGATCCTGTGACATTGGCGCGCTCCCCAACCTGAAGAAAAGTGCGTTCATCAGGATAAACATTCAGCGGTTCCAGCCCACTCAATCTCAGTGCAGGCCTCAGTTTTGGCAGTTTCCTGGCGGGGTATTGCCGACACTCGGCAACAATCTGTGCGATGTGCTCTGGCGTTGTGCCACAACAGCCGCCGACCATGTTCACCAAACCATCTCTGGCAAATGCACCTACGGCACTGCCCGTGTGTGCCGGAGTCTCATCATAACCCGTTTCGCTCAGAGGATTTGGCAAACCTGCATTCGGATACACATGCACATACGTATCCGCCACTTCTGCCAGTTTTTCGAGGAATGGTCGCATCAGATCCGCACCAAGGGCACAGTTCAATCCGACACAGGAGGGTTTGAAGTGGCGAATTGAATTCCAAAATGCTTCAACAGTCTGTCCAGACAGCGTTCGCCCTGATCGATCTGTGATCGTCACAGACACAACAACAGGCAGACGATACTCCAGGGAATCAAAGAGTTCCTCGATCGCCATTAGCGCCGCCTTGGCATTGAGCGTGTCAATAATCGTTTCTACCAGAAACAGATCTACTCCTCCTTGCAGCAACGCTTTCGCCTGCTCAAAAAATGCTGCCTTGAGATCATCGAAGCGTATGGCCCGATACTCGGGGCGGTTGACATCCGGCGAGATGGAAGCCGTCGCATTGGTCGGTCCGATCGAACCAGCGACAAACACGGGGCGCTTTTCTTTTGCTGCCACCTCATCCGCAATTCGACGAGCCAGGCGCGCACTGTCGAGATTGATGCGCTCAACCCAGTCCTGCAAACCGTAGTCTGCCTGAGCAATACTTGTTGCACTGAAGGTGTTGGTTTCGATCAGATCCGATCCCGCTTCGAGGAATCCACGATGGATCGCTTCTATCACATCCGGCCGGGTAACGCTCAACAAGTCATTGTTTCCCTTGAGGTTCTTCGTTGCATCCGCCAGATCCGCATTGCGGAAATCGGCTTCCTGCAAACGATGCCGCTGGATCATCGTTCCCATGGCACCGTCCAATACCACAATTCGTTCGGCCAACAAATCAATGAAGGCTTGCCCGGACTTCGTCAATGGTTTGCAACTGTAGAGAGACGCCATAACCGTTCACCCTAGCACACGTATCTGATCAGGCAACTTCTATTTAACCATCACATTATCACACATTTGCTCGATTTGTCATGAACCCGCTTCTCCAATCGCTGGCCGAAAAATTCCCACTCAGTCCCAACACCCATAACACATGGAACTCACTGATGAAACAGGGAATCGACCCGGGCTTTCTAGCTTCCTGGCTCGAGGAAGCCGCCACAGTCGAAGATCTGGAACTGCTGACTGAAGTCATCAGCCGCCTGCTCCAAAATGGCAAAAAAGCTGCCGACCTGAAGCGCTGGATCGATCATTCGCCCTACAGTGTTCGCGATTGGGCGGAGGCAGCACTCGTCTTTTTCAAACGCAAGGGAGACAGTGTTCCTGCAGAACAAACCGCCCATGCGTTTGGCTATCTGACCTGCTGCGCCGAAACTGGAAGCTACCTGCCCAATCTTGAGTCCTTTCGCGAAATTGTTGAACAGATGCTGAACTTCTACGGTTACGATGGTCGTGCCACAGATCATGGAAGCAGCTCCAACGGAACCCATTGCTGAGGCTTCGGTTTTTCAACAAAGTTCGTTCCATTTCTGCCGCAGAATCACAGCTACTCATACGCTTCTCACGGCAGTTTCTTTTGTTACCGTCAGATTACAACTTCCTCAAATCGACGTAAAAGCGCCCCTTCCTCACATTTGAGATTTCAGAGTTTTCAGAAGCTTCCGAAAACCAAAGAGCAAGTGGCTCCGAAAGTCGGAGCCCTGCAGGGTGTTTAGGGGGTTATTTCTCGGTATTCAGCATTGTGAATGCAATGGTGGATTGCCGAAAAATGCAATGTATCCTGTACGCTGTAAGCGGGAGTTCTGGCTTCGGAGATCCTATCTAGCTGAATCAACCAGAACATAAAGAATGAAATCCATTCACCACCTCCTCCTACTGCTTGCGATCCCAGTGATGGCAAGCGTTGCCACTGCGAGCGAAATCTTCACTGCTGAAGAAATTGCTGCAACAGTGGACATCCGTGAAATCGAAGCAAAACCACAACCCATTGATCAGCAGTAGCCCCTGGTCACTCCCGAACTCCGAAATCAGACGGGTCGCGTCTACGTCGCGTTCCTCGTTTCGGAAACGGGTGAAGTTACTGGACTGCGCTGTGTCAAAAGCACAAACAACCGGCTGAATTCAGCCGTAATGGATGCGGTGGCACGCTGGAAATTTGAACCAGCCAAAGTCGACGGTACTCCAGTGCCCGTGCGCGTGGTGCTTCCCATTCGCGTGGATTTCACGTGACGCGCGTCATGTGAGTTGGGCAGTGCGAAATTCCTGATTTCGCATCGGCCTTTTAACCTTCTGAAAGGCGCTATCTGGCGCCTTTCAGCGCATCCAGACAAACCTGCAGACTCTCTGCCCAGTGTGGGATTTCAAGTCCAAAGGTTGACTTGATTTTTCCCTTGTTCAGGACGCTGTAGTGCGGACGCTTGGCATCGGTCGGATAGTCCTTTGTTTCGATGGGCTTCACTTTGCAATTGATCGATTCTCGACGGAAGATTTCTACCGCAAAATCATACCAGCTGCAGACGCCTTCATTGGAGTAGTGATAGATCCCATACGCCTGCTCAACCCGTCCGGACTCGAGTATCAGAAGTATGTCGAGTATCGCTTTGGCAAGATCTCCCGCATAGGTTGGGGTTCCCACCTGATCGTAGATCACACCCAGTTCATCCCGTTCCATGCCGAGGCGTTTCATGGTCTTCACAAAGTTGTTTCCGTAGGCGGAATACAACCAGGAGGTGCGAATCACGATGCAGTGTTTACAGCTTTCCAATACGTGGCGCTCTCCTTCGAGCTTGGTTGAGCCATAGGCTGAGTCCGGGGAAGTGGGAACCTCTTCGGTGTATGGACGATGCGCTGTTCCGTCAAAGACGTAGTCCGTTGAGATATGAATGAGAGTAGCGCCCCGTTGTTGAGCTGCTTCCGCCAGATAACGAGGAGCGGTCGCATTGATCAACGTTGCAATATCCATATCGCCTTCTGCCCTGTCCACGGCCGTGTAGGCTGCACAATTGATCACGTAGTCGGGTGCAAACGTGTCCATCTCCGCAGCGAGTGCAGCCGGACTGGTAATATCCAAATCCTCCACATCGGTAAACTTGAAGGAAAAGGCGGGATAAGCGTCCTGGAGTGCGCGGAGTTCGCTGCCAAGCTGTCCGTTACCTCCGGTGATGAGGATTTGTTTCATGATGAAAACGGGAATGCGTCGTTAAAATTGGCCTGATGAAAGGAAGGCAGGAGCTGGTCCTTTTCGGAAACCTTAGCCTGGTCGCCTGGGATTTGCCAGTCGATACCCAGAAGCGGATCGTCAAAGCGAATCCCCCCTTCCGATGAAGGACTGTAGTAAGCATCACACTTGTACTGCACCACTGCGGTCGATGAAAGCACGGAAAAACCATGGGCAAACCCATGCGGTATCAGCAGTTGCCGCTTGTTTTCAGCACTGAGTTCCACCCCCACCCACTTTCCAAATGTCGGCGACCCCTTCCTTACATCAACAGCTACGTCATAGATGCTTCCTTCAACCGCTCGCACCAGCTTGGTCTGGGCATGCGGCGGAAGCTGGTAGTGCAGCCCTCGGATCACTCCGCAACTCGACTTCGATTGATTGTCCTGCACAAACGTGATGTCGATGCCGAGTTCAGCAAGTTTCTGAGCACTGTAGCTCTCAAAAAAATACCCCCTTGCGTCTTCGAAAACACGGGGTTCCAGGATGGCGACCCCGGGAAGGGCTGTGGAAATCAACTTCATGCGTCAGTTCGTTCGTCAGTGAACAGAAAACATCGGTTCAATCACCGAATCCACGATTTCTCAACCCCTTTTCAGTGCATCATGCGGATTTTCCCAACAACCGGAGAAACATCCTGTGGATTCTGCGATTTTAATGCGCGAGGCCTTGCAATTTGGGAACTGCATCCAACAGGCGTCGCGTGTAGGCATGTTGCGGATCGGCATAAATAGCCTCTGGGGTCCCCGACTCGACGATTCTGCCATGCTGCATCACCAACACCTGATCACTGATGTGTTCCACCACAGCCAGGTCGTGTCCGATGAACAGGTAGGTAAAGCCATGTTGCTCCTGCAAGTCCTGCAACAAATTGATGATCTGCGCTTGAACCGATACATCCAGTGCGCTCACAGCTTCGTCGCAAATGAGAATCTCTGGCTCGACGGTCATGGCGCGTGCGATGCCAAGGCGTTGACGCTGACCTCCACTGAACTGGTGCGGATAGCGCGTCAGCGAAGTTTCCGGCAGCCCCACCTGATCCAACAGCTCACGGGAGCGCGAACGTCGGCGTTCGGCATTCCATTCGGGGAAATGCAGTTTCATCGGCTCCTCCAACATTGCCGCTACGGTCATGCGCGGATTGAGTGAATGATAGGGATCCTGGAAAATCATTTGGATCTTTTTGCGTATTCCGGCAAAAGTCCGCTCGTTCAGTTTTCCGATGGAAACGCCCCGATAGATAAGACTTCCCTCAGTGATCGGAGCCAAACGCACCAGTGCACGCCCGATGGTGCTCTTGCCACTGCCGCTTTCACCCACCAGTCCAGTGGTCTTTCCCTCAATAAGCTTGAATGAGACCCCGTCAACGGCTTTCACCGTCTGCAGTTTCCCTTGACGGCGGGTGTTGTACCAAACCTTTAAATCACAGACTTCCAGCAATTCCGCTTCCATCACAGTCCTTCCTTGCATCATTCGCTCATCATGTTTGAGGTCACGAGTCGCCGCTGACGACTGCCCAACCGCGGAATACAGCGAATCAAGCCCTGGGTGTAGGGATGATTGGGCTGCTTCAACACCGTTCCAGTCTCCCCGGTTTCCACAAGATTGCCACGGTACATGACCAGCAGTCGGTCGGCAAACCCATCCACAATGCCAAAATTGTGGGTGATCAGCAGAACCGCCATTTCACTACGATCCTGCAGAGAGCGGATCAATTCCAATATCTGTGCCTGGATCGTCACATCCAGTGCAGTTGTGGGTTCGTCCGCCACGAGCAGTTTGGGGCGGCACGCAAGTGCCATCGCAATCATCACCCGCTGCTGCATGCCCCCGCTCATTTCATGCGGAAAAGAACGGTAGCGCTGCTCGGGATCGCGAATACCGACCTCACCCAGCGCACGGATGATCGCCTGCTTCACATCCCTCACTTCAGGCTGATGCAAGCGAATGGCTTCGCGAATTTGCTCACCGACGGTGTATTGCGGATGCAGCGAACTGGAAGGTTCCTGGAAAATATAGGCGACTCCACGTCCCCTGTGCGTGCGTAACTCCCTGGCATTGAGCGCCATCACATCGTTGCCATCCAGACGAATTTCTCCGGAGACCTCGCAGGTTGGCGCAGGAGGCAGCAAGCGCCCGAGCGAAAGCGCGGTCACGCTCTTGCCGCTGCCACTCTCTCCCACCAAGGCAACACGTTCTCCTGCACGGATGGAAAAGCTCACACCTTTCACCACCTCCTGAATCTGGCGGCGCTGGCGAAAACGGATGCGAAGGTTGCTCACATCCAGCAAGGGCAGTTGGTTCGGTTCCGAATCACTCACAGTGCCCAACACAATTCCGAACTTGGCACAAATGCAAGCATGCTCAGAGGATTCCCGAACGATCAGATTTCAGGATTGCGTTGCACACTCCGCACACCTAGACCAACATCAAACGTAAACGATAACCCAACTCCATTTCCATTGATGCGCATACTCGTTACTGGCGGTGCCGGATTCATCGGCTCAAACTTCGTTCGATTTCTACTTTCCGATGCCTCGACATCCCCGCAGGTGCACAAGCTGATCAATCTCGACAAGCTTACCTATGCAGGCAATCCGGAAAACCTCAGGGATGTCGCTGACGACCCACGCTATGAACTGGTGCAAGCAGGCATCGAAGACGCCGAATGCATCCACCGTCTTCTCATCGAAAACCACATCGATGCCGTTGTAAATTTCGCTGCAGAATCCCATGTGGATCGCTCCATCGACTCACCGGAACCGTTTTTCCAGACCAATGTCATCGGGACGCTTCGAATCGTCAACGAATGCATGCGATACTGGCGGGAACTCGACAGCCAGCAGAAGGCAGCTTTCCGTTTCCTTCACGTATCCACCGACGAAGTTTATGGGTCACTCAGTGAGACCGATCCCGCCTTCGAGGAAACCACACCTTTCGCCCCCAACAGCCCCTACTCTGCATCCAAGGCAGCAAGTGATCACATTGTGCGAGCTTATCACCACACCTTTGGTCTGCCTGTGATCACAACCAATTGCTCCAACAACTACGGTCCCTTCCAGTTTCCGGAGAAACTCATCCCGCTGATGATCCTTAATGCCTTGGAAGGGAAAAATTTGCCCATCTACGGAGATGGCATGAATGTGCGCGACTGGCTTTACGTTACCGATCACTGCACCGGTATCTGGACGGCCTTGATCAAGGGCCGTCTCGGAGAAACCTACAACATTGGGGGTAAAAACGAAAAAACCAACATCGAGATCGTCGACACCATCTGCTCCCTGCTCGACGCCAAGCGCCCACGTGCGGATGGCAAATCCTACGGAACTCAGAAGGTGTTTGTCAAAGATCGCCCCGGCCATGACCGTCGCTATGCCATCAACTGCTCGAAAATCGAATCTGAACTGGGCTGGACTCCTTCCGAAACCTTTGAAACCGGCATCGCCAAAACCATCGACTGGTATCTTGAAAATCAAGATTGGTGTGAGCAGATCACCAGCGGAAAATACCAGCGCCAGCGCCTTGGAGATGCGTAGATCTTGAGTCCAGAGTTAAAGTTGAAAGTTTTAAGAAAGCACCCTGAAATAGAAATTTTCTAATGGAAGGCTTTGAAAAACTGGAAGTCTGGAAACGATCAATCGGGCTTTCAGTAAAGGTCCATAGTACCTTTACGAGTTGCCGGGATTTCAGTTTTCGGGATCAAATCCAACGCTCTGCTGATTCTATATCCAATAACATTGCCGAAGGATCTGAACGCCTCAGTAAAGCTGAATTCAGAAATTTTCTCTCATATGCAAAAGGCTCGGCTGGCGAACTTCGTTCACAAACGCATCTCGCACAAAAACTGAACTATATTGATGCGGTAACAGCAACCCAATGGAATTCGGAACTTCTCGAAATTTCCCGAATGCTTTACGGACTTATCAAATCACTGGAAAACTCGAAATAATGAGGCTTTTTTTTCACGAACCCCAAAGCACTGAATCTTAGAACCCGCTTTACTCATATGACTTCAACTTCTGACTTCAACTCAAACTCGCGCGCCAAAGCGCGCCGTGGAATTATTCTTGCAGGCGGCTCGGGCACCCGACTTTATCCGCTGACCATCGCCGTCAGCAAGCAGCTCATGCCCGTGTATGACAAGCCCATGATCTATTATCCGATCTCCGTGCTGATGCTGGCCGGGATTCGCGAGATTCTGATCATTTCCACTCCGCACGATCTTCCTCATTTCAAAAAACTGCTTGGCGACGGAAGCTATCTCGGGGTTCAGTTCTCCTATGCGGAACAACCCTCTCCCGATGGGCTTGCCCAGGCTTTTCTCATTGGAAAGGAATTTCTCGATGGTGCACCGGGAACCCTGATCCTGGGAGACAACCTGTTCTACGGGCACGATTTCACAAAATTCCTGCAAAAAGGTAAGGTTCAGGAAGAAGGGGCCACCGTCTTCGGATATTATGTCGCCAATCCCAAAGAATATGGCGTCGTCGAATTCGATAAAACCGGCAAGGTGCTCTCGCTTGAGGAAAAACCGGCAAACCCAAAGTCGAACTACGCCGTTCCCGGACTCTACTTCTACGATGAACACGTCGTCGAATACGCCGAAAACCTCAAACCCAGCGCTCGCGGCGAGTTGGAGATCACCGACTTGAACCGTGTCTACCTCGAACAGGGAAAGCTGCGTGTAGAGCTGCTTGGCCGCGGGACAGCATGGCTCGATACTGGCAATCCCAATGCGCTGCTCGAAGCGGGTCAGTTTGTGCAAGCCATCGAAAGCCGTCAGGGGTTGAAAATCGCCTGCCTGGAAGAAATCGCATTCACGCAGGGATGGATCGATGAGGATCAACTCGAAAACCGTGCAGCACAGCTCGGAAAAACTCCCTACGCAAGCTATCTGCGAAGCATTGTCAACGTCTTGGCATCCCGGCGCTCCAGCTGATTGAATTTTCGCTCTCTGGATTTTTTTCCCACCCATGCCGGACCTCTCGATCATCACGGCACTTTACAATTGCCACGATCTCACAAGGGCCTTCGTTCAGTCGCTTCAGCAGTACACTGCAGCACACAACTGGGAACTGGTTCTGGTCAACGACGCCAGCACGGAATCCACAGCAGCCCTGGAGGCAGAATTTGCCGACGACTCGCGCATACGCTGGCTGCACAACACAACAAATCTCGGCTTTGCCGCAAGTAACAACCGAGGAGCTTCTGTTGCGAAGGCTCCCCTGCTTGCGTTTCTCAACAATGATCTGCTGCTCACGGAAAACTGGTTGCAGCCGATGCTGGATGCTTTTCACTCCAGCGAGAACGTGGGCATCGTTGGCAACATCCAGTTCAACCCAAACACCCGATTGATCGACCATGCAGGCGTGTTTTTCGGACTCGACGGCATGCCCCGCCAGGCCCGAAAGCATCGCAAGCTTGCCCCAACTGCGACCACAACTGAGTGGTACGCAGTCACCGCAGCGTGCATGTTAATCGAGAAAGCTCTATTTGAGCAGGCTGGTGGTTTCGATACAGCCTACCGGAACGGCTTTGAAGACATCGACCTGTGCGTTCGTCTCCGCCTGCAGGGGCGTAAGCACTACGTTGCCAATCAGAGTCGCATCTTTCACTGCGTCAGCTCATCTCCAGGGCGTCACCAGCACAACGACGCCAATGCGGAACGCTTTCGCAAGCAGTGGGCTTCCACCACTCAGGCCTGGGGAGAACGGGACTGGGCACCTGAATACTTACAGCGCTATGCCCGACAGTGGTGGCGCTTCAATTTCGGCAAGTGGAGGTTGGCGAGACGCATGCTGCGAAATGACCGTATGCGCCAGAGACTGCACTATCGTCCCTGATCATTCGAGGACCTCAGCGCCCGGATTGAAGAGGGACCGAGCTTCGCTCAGTTTAGTTAGGAATCACATCCCCTACTCCCGTAGGGCTACGGTACCGTCAAATTGGCGCACAATGTGTTTCTGCAGTTCGAGCATCATCAGGGAAGCATGGATGCGTGCCACATCACGCGATGTCAGATCCGACAATGCATCCACCGTCAACGCCCCTTCCCTGTTCAATACTTCACAGAGTTCGAGCAATTCCCCAGACAGCGTCTGCCAGCGTTTTTTCGTCTGACTGAACTCAGGTCGAGAATCCACATCTGCTCGTGCTGCTGTTTCACCATTTCCCGAATTCAAATCGTCAAACAGTTCTGTCTGCTGTACACGATATTGCAAATCATCGAGAATATCCTCAACCGATGTTGTCAACAAGGCTCCTTCCTTGATCAACCGGTGACATCCGCGACTGTTTGCCTGATCTATGCGGCCCGGAATCGCATAGACCTGGCGGTTCTGCTCCAGGGCAAAACGTGCCGTAATCATACTCCCACCATTCTCATCCGACTCCACGATCAGCACTCCCTGACATAGGCCCGATACGATCCGGTTTCGCATGGGAAAGGTCTGGCGATCCGCCCTCCTTCCAAAACAAAATTCCGAGAGGATGGCTCCATTGCGTTCAATCCGACGATACAGTTCCAGATTTTCCGGTGGATAGATGATGTCCAGTCCGTTTCCCAGCACCGCAATGGTATCCCCTCCTGCTTCCAGCGCACCTTCATGTGCTGCCGTATCCACTCCACGGGCCAAACCGCTCACAATACAAAACCCCATTGACGCCAGTCGCTGAGCAAACTGCCGGGCCACTCGCAACCCGTACAAACTTGCGTGGCGCGATCCGACAATCGCAATGGCTGGCTGTGATTCTGTTAAATGATAGTGTCCACACTGGTAAAGTCCGATGGGAGGATCATACAACTGGGACAAGATCGACGGATAATGCGGCTCATCGCAGGCAATAAAAACGGCATTCGCTTCATCGAGTTTCTGCAATTCCTTCGGGAGATCAAAAGATTGTTTCCACGAACGAATGGAATGGACCGCCTTTTCTCCAACCCCCTTGACTTGCATCAGTTCGGATGGACTGGCCTTGAGTATACGGCATGGATCCTGTCCAAATGCATCGAGCAGACGGCGAACCATGACAGGACCGATGTGTGAAATTGCGTTGAGGATGATCCAGGCGTAGCGAGGTTGATCAAGTGGATTCAATAGGAATTGAGGAGGTTGAGGATGTCAGTGGTGCAGACGTGCGTCTCTTCCTTTTGAGCAAAGAGCCGGTCCGCTGCTATGGCGTGGCAGGCAACCGCCTGGGCCACCCTGATACTCAATGCAACTTTTCCCGGCATTGCAACTTTTCCACCCACCAATCCTGCAAGAATGTCACCACTCCCACCTCGGGCGAGAATCGGATTGCCCCAGGGAAAATGCACAATCTCCCCATTTGCACAGAGACGGGTCACGGGTCCCTTCAACACGACCACAACATTCGGGAACTTCGCAGCGAAGTCGCGCAATTGTTCCGCATTCACATTGCCTGATTTTTCCAGTGCTGCGATTCGGCGGAATTCTCCCTCGTGCGGCGTAAGGACGAGTGAAGCCGAACGTGCCTGCAACCGTTGCATGCGTTCCCTCGACAAGGCATCTGCATCCATCACCAGTGGCACTTCAAAGCGATCAACCACTTCGTCCAGCAATGCCTGCGTTTCCTGACTTCTACCGCAGCCGGGTCCCATCACTACCCCAGTGATTCGGTCGCGCAGGCTCTCCAACATGCCAACTCCCTCCAGCGCCAGGTCTCCTTCCGGAGTCTCCGGCCAGGGAATCCACATGGCCTCAGGCATCTGCACTGCGCAGGGATGGATCAAAGACTCCGGAGCCAACACGGTCACCAATCCAACTCCTGATCGAAGAGCAGCCCGCACACACATGCACAGGGCACCGGGCATTCGGCGCGACCCTGCCACCACGAGCAGATGCCCAAAGCTGCGTTTGTCACAGTCTACCGGACGCAACGCTGCCAGAGAATGCATCAGCGCCGGTGCAACAACCCGAAGCTCGGAAGCTTCCTCAAGATCGTCAAAGAACCCGATATCCACGTAGCGGAGACGACCTGCATGCTTTAGATTCCCCGATTCAATGAGCGGGCTTTTCAAAATGCCAGTGGCGTATGTGAAATCCGCTCGCAATACCAACGATGAGGGGGCATCACTCATCCCGCTGGGCAAATCCACCGCGATGCGAACCCCCAAGTCCCTCGCATTCAGTCGCCGAATCGCATCGCCAAGCTCATCCGAAAACGGTGCGCGAAACTGCATGCCAAAGATTCCGTCAATGGAAAGGTCAAACCGAAGTTTTCCATCCCTGTTCAGTAAATCATCGAGCGAGCTTGTACGAACACGCGCATGCGAGCAGAGTTCTTTCCAGTGTACCGCAACCGTCCCCTTTAGCTGATCCGCCCCCAATACGGGAACAGCTGTAATCTTCAGGTTTGCGTGCCGTTCCAGCAGGGAAAGCCCGGCAATCATCGCATCACCAGCATTGTGTCCCTTGCCTAACAGAAGCAAACAATGACACTTATCGATCTGCAGTCGCACTCCCAAATCCTGCGACAGCTGCTGTGCCAGCCCCCTGCCCGCCCGTTTCATCGCAGCGTCCACCTTTTGTGGATCATCACCCAGCAGGCGATGTTCGAGCTCACGACTCTGTGAACAATTCAGGATTGCATGGTGCCACCGCATGATGATCGGAATGCCCGCTTTTCCTCTCAGCGGCTCATACGCTGCTTCATCTCTCTGACCGCTTCCTCCAGTCCATAGAAAACCGCACGTGAAAGGATCGAGTGTCCAATGTTCAGTTCGTAGAGGTGAGGAATCGTCAGAATGTGGGAAATGTTGACATAATTGATGCCGTGACCCGCATTCACAGTCAATCCGGCCCCACAGGCATACTCCGCCGCCTTTGTGAGCTTTTCGAGTTCAAGCTCGCCCTGGACATCGTAGAAATGATGGGCAAACGCACCCGTGTGCAACTCAACCATGTCCGCTTCAAGCTCCGCCGCACAATCGATTTGCTCCTTCTCGGGATCAATGAACAAACTCACCAGAATACCCTCCGCATTCATCGCACGAATAACATCCCTTACCCGTCGATAGTGTGTCACGATGTCCAATCCTCCTTCAGTCGTCACTTCCTCCCGATTTTCGGGAACCAGGCAGACACTGTCGGGATGTACCTCACAGGCAAATCGCGTCATCAATTCGGTGCACGCCATTTCCATATTCAGTCGTGTCTGGATGCTCTGTCGCAAGCGAACGACATCCTTGCGCTGAATGTGGCGTTGGTCCTCTCTCGGATGCACCGTAATTCCATCGGCGCCGGCCTTCTCCGCGAGATGTGCGGCGATCAGTGGGTCCGGCTCGACCATTCCTCCAGTCAACTGGCTTGCATCACGGTAACGGGCCTGACGCATCGTTGCCACGTGATCAATGTTGACGCCTAACAATATGGGTTCGCGTTTCATCTTTGACTACTCGACTGGGTATCAGCACTTGGCTGTTCGGTGTTTGAGAAACCACCAACTTATGCGCTTGTGCTGCGCGTTACAAAGTAAAAAATCAATTCCACTCCGCCTCGATTTCAAGTCATGCTTCCCCCACTGTTGAGAAGCTTTTTCAGAAAACTTCGCCGGTGAAAGGGACTGGTGCCACGGCTCAAAATTGCATCTCGGTGTTCGGAGGTTCCATATCCCATGTTTCGATCCCAGCCATACCATGGATACTGCCGATGGCACTGCAGCATCCAGGCATCCCTCTCGACCTTGGCCAGGATGGATGCCAGTGCAATGCACCACGAGCGACCGTCTCCCTTTACCCATGCTCGGTGCGCGATGGGGAAATCCTTGAGTGGCAATCCATCCACCCATACCTCAACCGGGCTGCCTGCGCAGTCGCCTGTAAGCTCAAAAAGAGACGCATCCGTTCGAGGCAGTTTCGGCTCCGATCCCGGCAACCGCTCCTGCACCGTGATCAGCGCGCGATACATCGCCATGCGCGTGGCTACCAGAATGTTCCATCGATCAATCTCTTCCACGCTGGCCGCACCCACTCCGATCTGAATATGAGCCCCAGGTCCCTTCAAACGCATCAGTTGCGTATGCAATTCCTGCCTTCTCGCAGCCGATAGTTGCTTGGAGTCCTTCACAACGCCCCATGTCTCTGAGCTGAACAAGGCATCGTCGCAGGCATCTCGATGCATTGCAACGGCAGCCGCAAAAACAGGACCTGCCAACGGTCCCCGGCCCGCTTCATCCACTCCGATGAGCCAGGTGCAGCCGGAAGCGTAACCCTGCCGGTCAAATGCACGATAGCTGTCCGAAACTGAATTCATTCCCAAGCGTCGACTTCCGGGTGAGTCCAGAATATGCTTGATGTTTGAACACTGCGTCGAGCATATAATCTGTAACCTAAACTTATGAAATATCCGAGTATTCTCACCCTACCCGTTCTTGCCAGTTTGGTCTTGATCGGGTGCAACGACTCCCAATCTTCTGATGAAACCACTTCATCGGGGACCAGTGTGTCCACATCACCTCAGGTCGAGGCATCTGCTCCCACCAGTGAAACACTGCAAACCTGCCAGACGCTTGGAACCTATTTTGCAGTTTCCACCAATCTGCACGAACTGGAGTTCACCGCCGAAGAAAAGGCAGCTATCGTCGAGGGATTCCGCAAGGGAATCGAGGGCGGTCAGTCAGCTAATTTCATGCAGGAGAGCGTCGGCGTTATCAGTGCATTTCTTCAGGAGCGCCACCAGCAGAAATCCGCAGTTGACAGCGAGCGAAACAAGGCAGCTGCCGCAGCGTTTGTAGAAGAACTCAAATCATCGGATGGCGTCTCCTTTACCAACAGCGGACTCGGTTATGAAATCCTCAAAGCCGGCGAGGGCGAACCCGCCAGTCTTCGTGATTCTGTCTCCGTGAACTACCGGGGCACCTTGATCGATGGTACGGTGTTTGATGAAGCAATGGACGAGGAAAGCCCGGTAACCTTCCCGCTCGCGGGTGTGATTCCCGGATTTTCTGAAGGACTTCAGCTGGTCGGCAAGGGCGGCGAAATCCGCCTCTACATTCCCAGCGAATTGGGGTATGGCGACAATCCCCGACCCGGCGGCCCCATTGAAGCAGGTTCGCTGCTCATCTTTGACATATCGGTGCAGGACATCCAACGAGCCAAACTTCCCACTGCTGAGGACTTGCCCGTTCCACCCGAACCGAGCGAATAAAACGCAGGTTCAGAGTGTTTCCAATGCCAGGTCGGTGACTGCGTCATCGACCTGCTTTTTGTACAGATACAATTGTTGCTGGAATTGCGATACCGTGCTTTGCAGTTTTTCTACCTCTGTGACAAAACGGTCCACCTCTCTCCCGCTCAGTTCGCAACCAACCTCACTGTCCTGAAGCTGCTGGGTGAACGATAGGGAGGGAATCCAGCAGACGGGATCCGTCTCGTCAGTACTCAATGCGTAGAGTCCGACCAAACGAGGGATACCCCCATCAACAGTCTCTCGAATCGCACCGATGCATATCCCCGTTGTGATGAGATTATGGTAGTGCTCCCCAGCCTGCACTTCGCACAACAGGTAGGGAATCCTCCAGCATCCTTCACTGCAACCCAGCAGATTGATGGAACCCAAAGCCGCCTCTGCGACCATGGCATCAGTTTGCTCCAGTAACGCATCCACATCATCCACAATGCTCGCGGTTGCCTGGGAATTGTGAGCGTCCTTCAATTCCAGAGCACGACAGCGCGCAGCATCCATCATGCAGGTGATTCCCTCTGATGCGTTCAGCGCAGTCTGCACGATCAGCTGAATCTGATTCAGCGCCAGTGATGCTGACAGTTGTTTACGGGACCAGTCGACTAGCTCTCCGCCCGTCGTTCCTCCCGAGCGGTTCCCGCCCGGAACGAGATTCCCACACTGCCATCGCACTTCCAGTTGCCCCGGTTGTGCGCTCAGCTGTAATGCGCCTGCTGGATTCATCATCGATGTTTGGACTGAATTCGATCTGCGATTTCGTTCATTAACCCAAGAGGCGGAGCACGGATTGCCGGGCCTGGGATGCCAGCGAGAGCGAGCTGATTCCAAGCTGCTGAGAGGTCTGCAATGCCAGAAGATTTGCACCTTCTTCGTTGAGATCCGCGATGGTCAGGTTGTCCGCTCCAATTTCAAACTCATTGACCATGTCCTTGGTGAACTCCTGCCGCAGCGTGATCACGTTGAGCTGATTCGCCAACTTTGCAGACTGCACCTTGAGTTGATCATCAAACAACTCCACCTGTGTAATGACCGTGCGCAGCACATCCCGAAAGTTCGCATCGCCCCAATCCATTTCCCAGGAATCTCCATCGATCCCGTGAGTCTGGACGTGCAGGCTCGTAAAGGTGTTGGTCGAACTCGAAAGTGACAGCGGTCCCTCTGCTTCTCCGTTTGCATCAAGCTCGGAAACAGGTCCGTAAATATTGAATCCTGTGATCACCAGTGTGGATTCATTGATTCGTTCGTTAAATTGAATCACGATATCCTGGTCATCCCCTGCCATGTCACTCGGATCTGAACGCTGGATGAGATTAACCCCCAGATAAGAGGTATCCGCAGCCACGGTCTGGATCTGGCGCATCACTTCATTGAATTGCACACCCAGATTCCGGCGTTCCTCCACCAATGCCTTATCACCGGCATCGTTGGCAATTGCTTTGGCTTGGTCCAACAGGGATCGAATCGTATTCAAACCCGTTTCCGCTGATTTGATAGTCTGAATCGCCTGACCCATTCCATCCAGACGCGCCTCTAATGAAGATGCCCTGTCCTGAAGACTCAGGGAGGCAAAATAGGCGGTCGGTCCGTCAATGGCGGAATTTACCTTCCGCCCAGTCGCAAGTCGCTCCTGGGTGCGACTCAGCAACTCGTTTGTCTTTTGCAAACTCAACAGGTTGGTTCGCATTCCAGATGATAAGGAGATATTGTCCATGACGTTCTGTTTAGTTCTGCGACCACCAAGCTTGAGGCATGCCAAAATCATAAAATCGATTGACCTGCATCCGGAAAAAGAGTTGAACAGGCAGATTTCGAACATCTTTAAATTGCTACAAATAAGCAGTTTAAGAAAAATTCAAACAATCGCCTGGATTCAATAAATCGCTTCAATCTTTCGCTTTTTTTGCTTCCGCATCGGGAAGAATATCGGTTACACCTCCCTTGCTGGAAAAAAATTCCTATCTGGAGAACGGCATTGACTCACTTGGCCTGCGTGATTGATCTCATTGCTTTACGCATTTGCAACGCAGCAAAAAAACACGTCACCGCATCAGGGTAACTGCCATGTTCCAAATACTTGTAGCCGATAAAATTGCAGAAACAGGAGTTGAATTCCTTCGAAACCAGAAGGAATTTGAGGTCATCGAAGCCTATGGTTCCACGAAGGAGGAAATCCTCAACATCGTTCCTTCGGTCTCCGCCATCGTCGTACGCAGTGAAACCCAAATCGACGCAGATGTCATTGCCGCAGCACCCCTGCTCAAGGCAGTCGGACGCGCGGGTGTCGGCGTGGACAACATCGATCTCGATGCAGCAACCGAACGCGGCATCGTGGTCGTCAATACTCCAGGTGGGAACACCATCGCAACTGCCGAACTCACCATGACTCACTTGCTCTGCAGTTCGCGTCCCATCGCGCAGGCGGACCGCTCCATGAAACAGGGGAACTGGGATCGGAAATCGCTTAAAGGAGTTGAGCTGAAGGACAAAACACTCGCAGTTTTGGGCCTGGGTCGCATCGGTGCAGAGGTTGCAGCCCGTGCCCAGGCATTTGGAATGACAGTCATTGCTTACGATCCCTTCCTCACCGAAGCAAGGGCCAAGGCCATCAATGTGGAGAAAGTGGATCTGGATGAGGTATGGGCGCGTGCGGACTACATCACGGTGCACATGCCTTTGACGGACAAAACCCGCAACATGGTCAACCGCGATGCATTCGCAAAAATGAAGCAGGGTGTGAGGCTGGTCAACTGCGCACGCGGGGGCCTCATTCACGAGCAGGATCTGATCGATGCGATTGAAAGCGGAAAGGTGAGTGCAGCTGGCCTCGACGTCTTCGAGGAAGAACCCCTGCCCGCAGACCATCCCTTTCGCAAATGCGCCAATTTGGTGCTCACCCCGCACCTCGGTGCCTCAACA
Organism: Puniceicoccaceae bacterium; assembly: GCA_040224245.1. Lineage (NCBI taxonomy): Bacteria > Pseudomonadati > Verrucomicrobiota > Opitutia > Puniceicoccales > Puniceicoccaceae > Puniceicoccaceae bacterium. The sequence goes on from JBEGIR010000071.1 coordinate 20,913, forward strand.
GAAGAAGCGCAATACAATGTTGGCATCGAGATTGCCGAAGTCATTGCCCGCATTCTCAAGGAAGGGGTAATCAGTAACGCCGTCAATGTACCCTCGGTGGATGCCCACACCCTTCAGCAGCTTCGACCCTATTTCCGATTGGGTCAAATTCTTGGCACAACCGTGCAGCAGCTCACACCCGATACCATTCAGCGCCTGCAGATCACCTACTATGGACGTCTGGTCGAACTGGATACCATGCCCTTGAACCGCGCGATTCAGAAGGGCTATCTCCTGCAGATTTCCGGAGAGGAGATCAATGATGTCAATGCGGGTTATTACATGAAACGCCTGGGCATTGAGGGGCAGATCACAAAGTCGAGCAGTGATACTCCCTACAGTGAGTTGATCCAGATCGAAGCCATTCTCGAGGATGGCAGCTCCTTGAGTGTAGAGGGCACCGTCATGGGTCGCAATCTGGATCCCCGTATCGTTTCCATCAACGGTCGCGACCTTGAAGTAACGCCGCGCAATGTGCTCATGCTGGTCGAAAACAAGGACATGCCCGGCATGGTTGGCATGCTTGGAACCATCCTCGGAAAACATCAGGTCAACATCGCAAACATGACACTCAACCGTCGCGAGGCGGGTCAAAACGCTCTTGTCGTCTTTGAACTCGACCAATTTCCGAGTGATGAAGCGGTTGCCGAAATCACATCCAGTGACCGCATTGTCGATCTCAAGCTGGTCGACCTGACCCGCATTAAATAATGTGACACCATGAATCCGATTTTGTTGCTCTGCCTTTGTGCACTGGTGGGTTATCTGATTGGCTCTTTTTCGAGTGCGGTCCTTGTCGCAAAAGCCCATGGTGTTGACATCTTCACGGTTGGCAGTGGCAACCCCGGTGCAACCAATGTCAAGCGATCCATCGGTAAGGGTCCCGGAAACCTCGTGTTTTTCCTGGATTTGCTCAAGGGATTTGTCGTCGCATTGTGGCCTTTCATCCCGTCCCTTCACGCATGGACCTCCAGCTCGCTTCCACCCGTTGTCTTGAGTTTGGCGGGACTCACAGGTGCACTGGCCGGACACTCTTTTTCACTCTACATTCGTTTTCGTGGAGGAAAGGGAGTCGCCACGGCAATGGGCGGCTTGCTCGCGATCATGGCACCGGTTGTTCTGCTCGGCATGGTAATCTGGGTGCTGGTTTTCTACGCCTTTCGCTATGTGTCGCTCGCTTCCATCGCATTTGCAGCCAGTCTTCCCCTCTTCTGCTCTGTCTTCTGGTGGATGGACTGGCAGTTGCTGCGGTCGTATGGATGGATTGAATGCAGTATTGCTGCTGCCGTCTTCCTGCTGATACTTGTTCGTCACCAGAGCAATATAACCCGGTTGTTCAACGGCACTGAGCACAAATTTGAAAAGCAGCGCCATGCATCTGGCAAACGCTCCAACGCATCATGAAAACCATTCGCATCGGATTTCTCGGACTTGGCACAGTTGGTCAGGGAGTATGGGAACAATTGATATTGAAGTCCAAGGTTTGGAACGAAAAACTGGATGTGGATTTTGTGCCCGTCAAAGCTTCCGTTCGCAATCTGAGCAAGAGGCGGGATGTATCCATCCCTGAGCATGCACTGACCACGGATTCCATGAGCATCGTGGAAGATCCATCGATTGATGTGATCATCGAACTCATCGGTGGAATCCGCGATGCGAGAGAGCTGACACTCCGCGCCTTTGCAAACGGGAAATCCGTGATCACTGCAAACAAGGCATTGATCTGCGAACATGGCAGAGAGCTGCTTGAAGCCGCGCAGCTCGCAGGTGTGCAGTATCTTTACGAAGCCAGTGTCGCAGGCGGCATCCCTATCATCAAAGTCATTCAGGAAGCTTTCGTCGGAAACCGCATCCATTCCCTGCAGGGCATTCTCAACGGAACTTCCAATTACATCCTCACGCGCATGGAACGCGCATCGATCCCCTACCCTGACGCCTTGGCTGAGGCCAAAGCACTGGGATATGTGGAACAGGATGAATCCCTCGATCTTGATGGCTTTGACGCAGCCCACAAGCTCATCATCCTGGCCTACCTCTGCTACCAGCAATGGTTCTCTATCGATGATATTCATGTAGAGGGTATTCGAAATGTATCCTTACACGACATGCGGGCTGCAGCACGGCAGGGATACAAGATCAAGCTCATCGCTACCTTGCGAAGAATACCGGAACAGGACTGCATCGAATGCTCGGTCCGCCCTTCTCTGGTTCCCATGAGCAACAATCTGGCTGCGGTAGAAGATGCTTTTAACGGTGTCTGCATTCAGGGAGACATCGTCGGAACTTCCTTCCTTATCGGACGCGGTGCGGGTCGGGAACCCACTGCCAGTGCCGTCATCAGTGACATCGTGGATCTGGTTCGCAATCCCAAAGAACGCAAACTCATGGTTGCAGATCGAACCGCTTCTCTCGCGACTCCTGAAGCGATTCACCAGTCCTACTATCTTCGCATTGAGGTTGACGATGTGCGGGGTGTGCTGTCTGAGATCACTCAAATTCTCAGTCGAAACAACATCAGCATTTCAACCATTGACCAATCGCTTGATACCCGACGCGCTTCTGCCTCCATCACGCTGACCACACACGATTGCCGCGATCAGGATGTCAAACTCGCTTGTCAGGCCATTCTCAATCATAGTTTCGTAAAGGACGACATTGTGGTGTTTCCTATTCTTGAAATCTAAGATCAGGATGGGTTTACTTACCCCATGCGCGAACATCTCGACACCCTTCTTTCCGAACTGAAAAAACTCCGGCAGCAGGGTGTCTCCAGTCTCCTGATTGAACCAGACACGCTCTCCCTGCTCGAATCGAGCGTACAAGACATCGCGGCAAAATCTGCTACGCAGCCGCCCACAAGGGAAATATCTCCCACCCCCCCGCTTCAGGCTGACTCAAAACCGGAACAGTCGACTGACAAGTCCCACGATCCCGCTTCGAAAGCCAGGCAGAAGGATTTCCATGTCATCCCGGAGGTCGTATTGCCAGAAGGGGATAAAGCTTCACAGTGGAACTGGTTGCGCAAGCGTGTGCAGGAGTGTGAGGTCTGCAACCGCCACGTTCGCCCGGGCAAAAAAGTGGTTTTCGGTGTTGGCAATCTTGATGCCGATATCTTCTTCTGCGGAGAAGCTCCGGGTGAAGAGGAAGAAATTCAGGGAGAACCCTTTGTGGGACCTGCGGGACAGCTGCTCACCCGCATCATCCAGACAATGGGCCTGAGTCGGGAGCAAGTTTACATTGGAAACATCATGAATTGGCGCCCCGAGACGGATCAACCGTTCGGAAATCGCCCTCCCACTGAGCAGGAAATGGCCTTCTGTCTACCCTATCTCAAGGCACAGGTTGCCGTTGTGCGTCCGAAGGTCATCGTCGCCCTCGGTGCTACGGCCGTCAACGGTCTCTTAGGATACGATCCAAAGCGCTCCATCACCCGCAGTCACGGCCAGTGGCATGATTTTGAAGGCATCCCAACACTCATCAGTTTCCACCCGTCCTACATCCTTCGAAATGGGACCAATCGAGTGAAGCGTTTGATCTGGGAGGATATGCTTACTGTCATGCAGCGTCTCAGAATGCCCATCACTGAAAAACAGCAAAATTTCTTTAAATCCTAAATGGATCCCACACTGCAAGCAGCTTGCATCAACTCAACAAAAAGGCGGTGAAGATTTTCACCGCCTATTCGTTAAATTCCCGTTCTGCTGTTATTCGTCGCGCGTCAACATCAGCAGATAGAGCAGGTTTCCCAGTGAAGCCACAAAGGCCGCCACATAGGTGAGGCCCGCCGCATCCAGTGTGCGCCGCACACCCACCAGTTCCTCTTCGCCGACGAAGCCCAGCCCCGCGAGTTCCTTTTTGGCACGCGCGCTGGCGTCAAACTCCACGGGCAGCGTAATCAGTTGAAAAAGGGTCAGGATCAAATAAACCGCAACGCCAAGCTTGACCAGGCCCATGATGCCAAAGAGAAATCCTCCAATCATCACAAAAGGAAGCATCTGGCTGGCAATCTGAGTGACCGGCACCAGTGACATGCGCCACTGCAGTGCTTTGTATCCCACAGCATGCTGAATCGCATGACCCGCTTCATGTGCGGCAACCCCTAACGCGGCAAGGCTCGTGCCATAATAGTTATCCTTGCTCAGCGCAAGTTGCCGGGTCATGGGATTGTAGTGATCCGTAAGCTTGCCGCGAATGGCAACGATTTCCACGTCATCGATACCGAAGCGACGCATCACGTAGGCAGCAGCCTCCCGTCCGGTAATGCCGCTGCGTGAGGGTACCTGGGAATACTTGTTGTAAGTTCCCGATACCTTTGCCTGGGCCCAAAGCCCCAGCAATAGCGGAATGATGATCAATAGAATATACAGTCCCATAATTGTTGTTTCTCCTTAAACGGTGAATGCGAGTGTCTCCTGCAAGGGAAACCCTCCATTCAAAAAAACTATTTTTTCACGAATTTGATTGCAGGAATCGAGCAGATTTCAAGGTGATTCTGTAAGTTCCTTCGGCACCTGATAGAGGATTCGTTCTCCTACTCCATTCCTGAGCTTCAACCACGAATCGATGGCAAGCCTGATACCATAGACACTACAGGTTGGCAGGCTGTTCAGAACATCTCCGGTGAGTGCGTTCGCACAATCAGTTAATGTTGGATTATGCCCAATGACCATCACACTTTGCCAGCTGTCTGGAAACTCGCGCAGGATGGATTGCAACTGATGCACGTCTGCAAGGTAGATGCGTCGATCCAGCATCACTGAGGATTCGTCCTGGTCCAGCCCTCTCGCAATCAGACGCGCCGTCGTATTCGCCCGAATCGCCGAACTGCTGACAATCTGATCTGGAACAATCTGCTGTGCCCTCAGAAACGCAGCCATGCGAGGAGCATCGCTGCGTCCCCGTTCGTTCAACGGACGATCAAAATCTGAAGAGGCAGTCGAATCCCAGGCGGATTTCGCATGGCGGATGAGGTAGAGTGTTTTCACAGCAGATGGTGTATGGGTCTTGCTCGATGTTACCCTGCAAAAACTATTTCAATCCATACAAATTACAAGGGTTTGATATGCAATGATCATTGTCGACATCGTTTCTAGAGCGTGCGTTGCCTGCTTCAGCAACTTCAGGCCGAACCTGATGGTTTCTTCGCCGTTTCAGCCTGCGACACTCTCCTGCAGCTCTTCAATCGGATAAGTCCATATCTCAGACAGTGTGGGATGATACCACTGCACCTTCAACATGTCCTGTAGCGTCAGTCGGTTGCTCACTGCAACCGCAAGCGAGTGCATCAATTCGCCACCGTCACGTCCTACACACTCCGCCCCCAGAATGGTCCCGCTGGATCGTTCAGCGTACACCCTCACAAAACCGTAAAGTGCATCCATGATCAGCGATTTTCCATGATCGCCAAATGGGTAGATCGCTTCAAGGAAATCACATGACCTCATTTCAAGTTCTGCTCGTCCTAAACCTACAGCTGCGATCTGGGGGTCGGTAAAAACCACCCGTGTGAGTGAATCGTAGTCCACTTCCCGGACTTTTCCTCCAAGCGCATGATGCACAGCATTTTCCCCTTGCAGGATCGCAACATGAACAATTTCTGCAGGCCCGGCACAATCCCCAGCAGCATACACAGCCGGATTGGTGCTCTGCTGCATCATGTTTGTTTGGATGTGACCACTGGGCGAAATTTGAATATCCGCATTTTCAAGATCCAGGAATTCTGTATTGGGTTTTCTCCCCAGCGCATTCAGAACTGCCTGTCCGTGGGCAAGGTGTGTGATCCCCTGGTGCTGAAACTGGACCATCACAGAACCCTCAACCCGGCGAACCCAGTCCAATGCAGTATCCGTGAAGACGCGAATGCCTTCCGCCTGCATGGCCCGCTTGAGTACTGTGCCCGCTTCGACAGAAAACTCCTTTATCAAGTGAGCACTTCGCTGAATCAGGGTTACTTCAACACCAGCCCTGTTGAGAAATTGTGCCAGTTCACACGCAACAATGCCTCCACCCAGAACAACCATGGAAGCGGGGAACTCCTCAGCGGACAGGATGTCATCGCTGGTCAGATAACCAACTGTGTTCAATCCGCGAATATCCGGCGCGTCCACTCGTGAACCCGTTGCAATCACATACTTATCTGCCCACAATTCCGTTCCATCCGCCAGCTGAATGGTGAGATGATCCAGGAAGCGAGCGTTGCTGCGATAAAGAGTGAAACGTCCATCCTGCAGTTGACCTGCACGATAGCCTGCAAATCCACTGATCAGCTGACGTTTGCGCTCCTGCAAGGCAGCAACATCAACACGCACCCGATTTTGTTGAATACCCAGCCTTGTTCCTTTCTGTACACTGTGCACCAGCTCGGCAGTGTAAAGCAGGGTTTTCGATGGCATGCAGCCTTTGAGAATGCAAAGTCCGCCAAGTTCATCAGATCCGTCTACCACAGCAACTTTTTGAGTGTATTCCAAGGCAGTGCGAGCAGCTGCATACCCTGCACTCCCACCTCCGATGATAATGATGTCGTAGTGATTGTCTTCCGCTCCCATTCCTCAAACCTCCAGTAGATCAGGTAGTTATGATTGCCTCGCTTACTCCTGCATGCAAACCAAAACACGAATTCATTTGGGTCCAGTTGCGATTTTACGACAATAGCAAAAGTGCAGGCTCCGAACCCGCCCCAAAATCAAAAGTCCATCCCGACGAAAATCGAAAATCTCTGCATCTGTCCACATTCAGATAACAGGTGCGTGCTCCACACCGCTACCCAACGGCAGCTCCACCACAAACGTTGTGCCTTCTCCTTCACGCGTACGGAAGTGTAACTTGCCCCGGTGTTTGCGAACCACAATGTCATAAGTCATCGAAAGCCCCTGGCCTGTTCCTTTTCCCACTGCCTTAGTCGTGAAAAATGGATCAAACACACGCTCTGCCACCTTGGGATTCATTCCGCTGCCCGTATCCTCTACTTCGATCACGGCATGGTCTTGAGTTCGACGGGTGCGAATCACAATTTTGCCTTTTTCAAAGTCGCCTGCTTTCACCCGATCTTCGATGGCGTGTGCGGCATTGACAATGAGATTGAGGATGCTCTGCTTGAACGGACCAATGTCAACCGGAACCATACCCAAATCAGCATCCAGCTCCGTTTCCACATCTGAGACATACTTCCATTCGTTGCGTGCAACCGTGATGGTCGACTGAATGGCCTGATTCACATCTTCATGACTGATCTCCCCGGATCCCGGATGTGAGAAATCTTTCATGGCCTGCACAATATCCCTCACACGGTGCGCGCCTTCCAGCGATTGACTGATCGCAAGGGGAACTTCTTCCATCAGAAAACCAAGATCCAGCTTCTCGGCCAATTCCTTGAACTTTGACTCCAGTTTTTGGTGTTCTGGAATTGAAGAGTTTAGTTCTGACATCACGCCTTGATAGAAAGACATGAACTCGGAGGCCGATTCACTCAAAAACTGCAAATTGTCACTGATGAACTGAATCGGCGTATTGATCTCGTGTGCGATTCCCGCTGCCAATTGACCCACTGCCTCGAGTTTTTGGGCCTGACGCAGTTGCATTTCCATTTGATCCCGCTCCCGCTGCATATCGTAGCGTTTGCTTACATCTGTAATCAGACTCTGAAACAGAAACGAACCATTCTCTCTGGTTTCCCGGAGGTAAATTTGATCCTCAACCCAGCAATACCCACCACCCTTCCTGCGGATGCGGTAATCCATCGAAACATGCTTTTCACCCGAAGCAAACGCCGCTAGCGTCGCCGTACGCAATCCTTCCACATCATCGGGATGCACGATCTGAAGGAAACGCAGGTGGCGCGTCAAAAAATCTTCTTGCTCGTATCCAAACAGGGATACCGTTTTGGAACAGAAACTCACATCCCACGACCCGGTCGATTGCAACAGAAACGCGCACGAACTGCTATGGTTCACAATCTCCTGCAACTCATGAAGTTCATCGTTGATGCGCTTCTGATGGGAAATATCCATACCCGTCCCCACCACCCCAACGATTTTCCCGGACGAATCACGCAGCGGAACTTTGTTCGTGTTCAGCCAGATCATCGAACCTGAATCCTGAAATGCGCTCGACTCCTGCACGTTAACCTTGGGTCGACCCGTTGCGATGACTTCCTGCTCATCACAAAAGTATTTCATCGCATATTTGTGAGGGAAAAAATCAAAGTCGGATTTCCCAATCAACTCTTCGCTGCTTTTGCAACCCATGTAACCGGCAAGCACTTCGTTTGCCATGATGAACTTGCTATCCTCGTCTTTTGCGTAAATGAATGCGGGAAGAATATCGATTACGGTCCGCAAGAGACTGTGCTCCTCCTGAAGAACCGATTCCATCATTCGCTTTGAACTGACATCCACGATGGAGCCGACCAAAAATTCGGGCATTCGCTCGCTTGTTTCATGACGACGAACCGAGATTTCGAAAAACGACTGAGAACCCGATTCGTTTGTAGCCATGATCTCAAACTCGGCAGCGGGTTGAGAGGAGTCCCGTTCCCGCAATACGCGCAAAAGATCCGTTACAATCCCCTCCGGTAAGATTTGCTCGAGGGACTGTCCGACACATTCATCGACCTCAGCAACCCCGGAAAGGTGTGCAAATCTTGTATTTGCCGCCATCAACTTCAACTTTGCATCACACACAAAGACTGCTGCCGGAAGGCATTCGAGCAATGCATTCCAGACCGCTGAGGGGTCGGGCGTTATCGAGTTCATGATGGATTCGCCAATGTTCAGACTGACAATCTATCTATCGCCCAAAAAACAGGAAGGTTAAGGAAATCCGTCAATTCCATGATTCCCAACTGACAACTGTGCATACTGCCTTTCCTGCTCAATACATTGCACCAATCAGGCATGAATGCATGACTGACGGCGGCTCCAGAATGCACTTTCAGCTTTTCCGTCGTTTTGTCAGCTCCCGAACTTCGCGTTCATACGCAAAAATGAACTGCTGAGCAATGCCCGCGTATTCCCCAAAGTGCTGTTGCGCCCATTTCAGCACTTCATTCCGCTTTAGTCCCGACAATCCGTAGCGATGTTCCATTGCTTTCAGGATCCAGGTGTCCAATGGGAACGACTCATATCGCCCTCCACCATAGAGCAGGATGCAGTCGGCTACTTTCTCTCCGACTCCGGGCAGGCACATCAATTCCGCCCTTGCCTCTGCAAATGGCAGGGATTTCAGACGTCGAAAGAAATCAGGATCGGCAGCAATGTAACGCGCGCTGCCTTGGATGTAGTTGCAGCGATACCCGGTGCGGCATCGTCGCAGCACCTCCAGATCTGCCTGAGCCAGCACTTCCCATGATGGGTATTCCCACCAGCCTGGCTCCACTTCCTCTCCCAACTCCCGCGACAGGTTATGGAGCATCTGCCGGATCTGGGGAATCTGTTTGTTGGAACTGCACAGGAACGTCAGAATCACTTTCTCTACAGGTTGTCTGAGGATGCGCAGTCCCGGAAAGGACTCTACACAGCGCAGCAAGTAGCTGTCTTGCTCCAGTGGAAGTCCCTCAAGGTAGAGTTCATGCGGTTCGTTCAGGCGGAAAAAAACGCCAAGTGCATCGCGAACTTTCTGCCCTTTGTCGCGCCTCAAGCTTGAAAACTGCAAGCACCCATCTGAGGCAAGCCGCAATCTCACAAGCACACCGTCCAGAATACCAATCCAGATCGCAGTGCACTTCCCCTCTGGGTCGAGAGTCGCTTCCATTGCACGATCCCGCTCCCATTGAAAGGTCTGACCACCTTCGAGAAGTTCTTCAAGCACCCGTGAGCTGAGGCGAAATCCAGCATCAAGCGTTTCCCAGGTCAATGCATTTGCCTCCAGCTCTTTCATTCCAGGCTGGCTACACCTTGCCTTCCCCTGGATTCCTCCTGGGGCAACTCCCACAGGTAGCTTTTATACTCGGCAAGCTTTTCTCCATCTGCCTTGCCAACACGGATTCGCCAGGCAACGGGAAGCCCCCGTTCAGCCTGCTCGGAATCGGTGAGGCCTAGAAACACAACGTCCGTGGACTTGCGTATTTCGGGCAGTACAAAGTCTTGCCTGCGCAATCGGGAAGTGCCCGGTTGCAAAAACTCCAGTTCGAAAAGCGTTCCGGAGGGCAACTTCTCGATTTTCCGGTTGAGATAAACCACGAAGTAGATCCCTGCACGTTGTTCCGGGTCACTTCGCAAGATGACCCGCTTCCCAAAGTGCTCCCTCCCCGTAAAATACTCGGCAATGCGAAAAAATGCCTTCGCCTCCATCGATTGCACCCGCACTTTCTCAACCTTCAATCCCTCGTCGGCAATGCTCTCAGACGGACACAAGAGCAACAGGAAAGCACTGCACACAGCGGCAGCACAGCTTTGGCGCATCACTTGTCGAAATGTTGCCATACTACCGATAATATTGCTGCGCCATGGATACACTTTCAAAACAATCCTTCGGCAAAATTTGCACAAACCGACTGGGTTCCATGCGCACTGGAGGGCCGCCCTGAGTGGTCAGAATGGGATAGGAAAGGTAAAGCTCATCCATTGCCCGCGTCACCGCGACATAAAACAAGCGGCGCTCTTCTTCCACATCATCCGATTCAATCGCACGCTTGAGCGGCAACTGCCCATCCGCAAGGCCGATGACAAAGACCACCGGAAATTCCAGGCCTTTCGATTGATGAATCGTTGTCAGCCGCACGCAGTCCGTATCGGGATCAATGCTGCGGTTCGAAGTTTCACTGTTGAGCAGGATCAACTGAGCCAGCAGCTCTTCCATCGTATCAAAGCGTGCAGCAAACCCAATCAGGCTTTCCAAATCATCCATACGATTGGTCCAGTTCGGATAAACCTCACGAATAAAACCACTGTACCAACCCTCGACTGCGAGTTCGACCACGCGCTCTGGATGTCGGGTTTCCACTGCTTGCTGCACATCTTTTAAGGTCTGTACCAGAGAGGGCCATTGCTCTTTCGCAGGCTCTGGAACCCGCTTGAATACCTTGCTATGCAGCAGGGCGTCAACGAGTGAAATCGACTCCCGGGCAGCCAGTGCCTTGGCGTCGGCGAGCAGTTTGAGTGAAGTCCTAGCTCCCACTTTGGGCAACAATCCCGTAAATCGCATGAAGGCCGTTGCATCCTCTGGATTGCAGGCAAAACGAAGCTGTGCCACCAAATCCCGCACGTGGGCCTGCTCAAAAAACTTTACACCACTGGTGATCACAAACGGCAATCCACGGCGAGACAGCTCGATCTGCAAATCCATTGCATGAAAATGCGCGCGATACAGCACTGCAATATCACTGAAGGAACGCCCGCCTTCTTCCACAAGACGCAAAATCCGGGAAGCCACAAACTGCGCCTGCTGCCGCGTATCGACCGTTTGAACGAAATAAGGGTGCACGATGCTTTCGCGCCATGCCCGCAGTTCTTTTTTGAAGCCAAGTCCCGGGGGCTGCGTTTCGAGCACGTTGTTCGCAAAGCGCAAAATCTCCGGCGTGCTGCGATAGTTCGTTTCAATTTTGTAGATCTGCGTCCCCGGGTGGCGCTCCGCAAAGGAGAGAATGTTGTCAATATTTGCGCCTCGCCAGGTGTAGATACATTGCGCATCGTCCCCCACCGCCATGATGCGATGGTGCGCGCCCATGAGATCAATGATGCGGGATTGCAGGATATTGGTGTCCTGATACTCGTCCACGAGCAGATGACGGAAACGGTTTGCATAGTAGTTTGCTGCCTCCGTATCGCTCTCCATTACCTTGAGCCAATACTCAAGAAGATCGTCGTAGTCACAAACTTGCTGTTCCAACTTTCGGGCTTGATAGAGCTTTGCAAACTGTGCAATGCGGCCAGACAACTCCGCAAAATAGGGATACTTGTCGGCGAGCACATCATCGATATTCTGCATGGTGTTGCGCGCGTAGCTCAGCATGTTTGCGATCACTTTTGCACGCGGATAATCTTTCACTTTCAAAAACTCCTTGTCGGTGTCTTTGATGGTCTCGGTGAGAAGGGCTTCTGCATCGGTCTCGTCGATGATGTTAAAGGAACGGCTGAGTCCCACACTTTCCCCGAACGTTCGCAAGACACGCTGACCGATGTGGTGAAATGTGCCTCCCCAGAATTGCTTCGGAGGAATACCTGTCAGCGATTCCACTCGCTCCAGCATTTCCCGTGCTGCCTTATTCGTAAAGGTCAGCAACAGGATTTCCCCCGGAAGAACCCCCTGACGCAACAGCCAGGCAACCCGATAGGTCAGCGTGCGTGTTTTTCCGGAACCCGCTCCCGCCAACACCAGTGCGGGACCATCGGGCGAAGTCACCGCATCGTATTGCTCGTCATTCAGTGTCGCCCGAAAATCAATCGACTCGAGCACAGCGCGATCCGCAGAAAATGGTGTTGAAAAATCCACTGCTTCCATCAGTGGCATGCACGGGAAAAAATCAAACCCAAACCGGTTTCAGACCCAGATTTCACTTCACTGCGTCTGCGATTCCTTCACATCAAGCTCAGGCTCTGGAGTCTCCAGATAGCACAGGTGATTGATCACTCCCGGAGCCACGCCCAGTAGCATGCGCTGCTCTCCATATTCCACCACCACCAGAAATTGCCGATTCCCGAGTGCCTTCGTTTCCCGAATGCGAAGGTCCTTTGAAACCCCGAATTGTCGGATGGAATTGCCACCGCGTTTGGTGTATATCCAAAATCCAGCCACCGCAGCCAGCATCACAAGAAAAAGTGCGAGCGACCCCATCAGCCCAGATCCCGATGGCTTTGCTTCAAACCAGGGTTCGGAACGTGCACGGGGCTGTAGCACGGCTCCATCCTGCTCCACCACTGGTGCAGTGACAATCTCTTCCCCAGATTCATTTCCCTCATCGCTCATGCCAAATGGCACCATTACAGAGGTAAAGAGCAGCAGGCAGGTAAGCAGTTTAGAAAGTTGGCAGACTTGATTCATGGATTGCTGACAGGGTGACAGGGATATTCGGGATGATTTCGATGCATTTCGCAAGGACTTCACCCCAACTCTGCTCACAATAACAAATCCCGGTCATCCGTGACAATCTCCGTCACTTTGATTCCGAAATTATCATCCACGACTACCACTTCACCGTAGGCAACCAACTTGTCGTTGACATACAATCCGACGGGGTCCGTTGCCTGCTGCTTGAGCTGCAGTACCGTGCCAGGCGTCAGCTCCATCAGCTCCTTCATGGGAAGAAAGCACGACCCCAGCTTCACACTGAGCTGCACTTTCACATCCATGACCATGTTCAAATTGTCTTCGTTTAACATCCTCTTTGCTCCTGTTCAGATTAGAATTCCGGCGAGACTGCAGATCGCGCCTGTGTTATCGGATAAACTCCTTCAGTTCAACAGCGACCCGTCCATTCTGAATCCCGATCTCCCCGCGAAACTTTTCAACTCCCTCAAATTTCACTTCCGTGTGCTCAATGATATCAGGAGACAGTTCAATAACGTCGCCGACTTTGAGGGAAATCACCTCTGAAACACGTAATTTTTCAAGTGTCCATTCTGCGGTCGTATGTACCCCGATTTTGCTGAAACTCTCATACCAGCGCGCTTCTTTGGCAGATGAACCCGCATTCTGGGCACTGTGCTTGTGCTTCGATTCCATGCGCTTGATCAGCATTTCGATCGAATAGTATGGAAGTGCCAACTGAATGCTCTCCGAGCAATCCCCGAGCATGGTCTCCATCGTCAGAACGAGCATGATCGCATCGTGCGGCGAGGTCTGCAGGAAACGTCCATTGGTCTCCTTTCCGATCAGATAGGCATTCATCTCGGGAGCATCCTCCCACTGGGCACACCATTCACTGAGGATGATCTGAATCACCTCATCCACCATCGTCATTTCGATTTCTGTGAGATAGCGCTCGTCTTTGATCGAATGCCCCTTGCCACCCAGCATGCGATCCACCACGGTCATGGCCAGGCGTGGATTGGTCGCCATGATGCCAATTCCCTCAAGCGGGTCGACCTTGAACATGTTGATGTAGGTTGGATTGGGAATCGTCTCTACAAACTGCAGATAAGGCGTGGTCGTCAGCTGGGACATCTTGATTTCCACATCCATCTTGAGATACATCGACAAGCGTGCACTCAGGTAGCGAATGAAGTCCTCATGGCTGATGCGCACATGGCGCAGTTCATACTCCGTCAGAAAGATCGGGTTGCGGAAATCATAGGCCTCCACATAGAGGTTAGGCACATCATCGATGCGCTTGCCCTCCCAGGAATAGACAACGTCCTGCTGTTCACTCGCAGCCTGTGCAAGTAAGGCATCGATACCGCCCTGACTAAGAAGAATATCGTCTTCGTCTCCCATGCTTGAACCTTCCGCAAATGCTAAAAATCAATCCTTTGGGTAACCCAGTGCATTCGGCATCACTGCATCACGAACTCCGAAAAATAAAGCCCTTCCACAATCCGGCTCTTCAACACAGAATCATAGGCTGCCATCAATTTGCTACGCACTTCATTTTTTACCCCCGAACTCTGCAAGTCGAGCGAGCTGAGCGATGAAAGCACCGTAATGGTCGCATCAATCAGTTTCACCCGATTTGCGTCAATAATGGTGGCAAAATCACTGCGGCTTCCCTCCAGAACAAAACTCACTTTCACGTAGCGGTTCATGGAAGAACCCGAAAGATTGGCTATGATATTTTCAAACTCATAAGTTGTTCCCGATGGACCCTTCGGCACAGCAGCTGCACCATGCCCGCCTCCATGAGCGTCATTGCTCGCGGCACTGTGGCCTTGAGCACCCGAGTCAACTCCACCTTGGCCTGTCGCCTCAAACTGCAGTTCTCCACCACCCGCCTGAATCACCGATTCTGTGACGGCAGTCTGGATCTGTGGAATAAAGATGAACTTTGTCAGCACAAAGGACAGTACCGGCATCAATACCAGCACTGCAATGGCTGGGATCAGTGGACTTCCCCCACTACCGGAGCCTGGAGTGATTTCTTCAATTTGTTCGTTGGCCATATCGGTATCCTTTCTAGATGAGAAAGTGGGCTTCGTCAAAATCTACAGGAGTGTCTGATTAATCGCCGGGCAACTCCTATCATAAAGTTACCCGGCTGATCCTATCCTATATATCCTATCACTCTAATGACTGCGGATAAACCGCAGTAGTAGATTTGTGACTCAGTTAATCGGCATTCCTTTTAAAAGATTTAGCGTTTTAAGTTAATTACTTCCTGCAAAATGGTGTCAGCAGTCGTAATGATGCGCGAGCCTGCCTGGAAGGCGCGCTGCGTCGAGATCAGCTCGGCAAATTGTTCAGTCAAATCCACATTCGAAAGCTCGAGAGCTCCCTGCTTCAATTTACCCAACCCGCGTTCTCCAGGAACTCCGTTTTCGACAACGATCCCGGCTACCTGTGCGCCGGAGTAAAGGTTATCCCCTTCACGCACCAACGCCTGCGGATCCGCAACATCCGTCAACAGAATTTGCCCGACTGTAAAGAAGTCTCCCGTTTCCAGAAGCAACTGTACCTGGCCATCACTGTTGATCGCATAGGATGCAATTCCCGGAAACTGCTCCCCAAAGGCATCGGCTCCAAACGGTCCTCCACCTCCGAGCACGTCATCAGTCTGGTCATTGATCACCAGTCCATTGGCGTTATCATACTGCGGTAGCTCGATCTTGACATCACCAAAGTTGGCCGGGGCAGCCGATGCCGCCATCGTGAAGTTGATGTCGCTTCCCGGAGGAGCTTCAAAAATCACGCTTGCAGTGGTGTAACCCTGTCCGGCATTGGTCATTGTGATGCCCGTGATTTCCCCCGCAGCATTGACAATTGCTGTGGCGCGCGCTCCAAACCCATCTCCTCGGATGGTCACCTCAGGCGGATTATTCGGATCGTATCCCGTCCCGATCGGACCAAATGCGATCTCATCGTTCACATCGCCAACAATTTGAGTTCCCACAATGTTCAGAGCGGGAACCGCCTGCGCCGGTGCGAGTTCACCATCACCAAGCCGGGTTCCCGTCACGATAAAGGTCGCTCCTCCACCGTTCAGTCCCTGGACCCGCAATCCACCCTGGGTGACCAGATATCCCGCATTATCCACGCGCAAATTTCCAGCCCGGGTAATGTAGGTCGAACCATCCGTCGGATCCTTTACCTGGAGGTATCCCGCTCCGGAGATCGCAATATCCGAAGGAATGCCTGTATCGGTCACATTGCCCTGGGTGAAAATCCCTTGCGTTGTCTGGACTCCAACCCCCGTTCCGACTTGGTTTGCGGTCGAACTCGCCCCCGATCCCGCCGCAGAACGCTGCAGGATGTTATTGAAGGATTCCCCATACTCGATGCGGCTTCCCTTGTATCCAACCGTGCTGGAATTGGCGATGTTACTCCCCAATACTTCCAAGCCCTTGGAGAAACTGCGCAGTGCTGCAACACCGGCGCCCAATGATCCTGATACTGGCATGATCTATTCCTTTCGTTCTTTTAAATACAGTTTTGAAATTTGCTGTTGTTCCCGTCCTTAAGCTCCACCGGTCACCACGTTCAGGGTGGAGGCGACGGCATTACCGACGCTGCTCAGCACTCCCGAGCGATCTTCCACTGCGGTGACAAGATCCATGGGAAAGATTTCGTCATTCACCACCAGCCCCACCAGTTGCTCAGTGGTACCGTCCAGGTTGAGCTTTTCAATCAGCTCGACCCGTTCTACCGTACCAGTGAACTTGCCTTTGATGGGGTCATCGATCGTCACATCCTTGCCCAGGTAGGACTGTCCAGTCAGGCGCAACTGCAGTTCCTTGTTATCGACCATGCCCTTACTCAGGGAACCCATGGTCTCCAGCATGGAACGGTTGAGGTTGCCTTGTTCAGACATGAAGCTTTCAAAATTGCTCGCGAGCGAGCTGATCGCATCCACCGATGAAAAACTGCTCATCGAAGCAATAAAATCCATATCACTCATCGGACTCATCGGATCCTGATTCTGGAGCTGCACCGTGAGCAGTTGAAGGAAATCCGCTTGTCCCAATTGTGTGGACTTCTTCGCTACGGGACTCGACCCCGAAGGCGATTCTCCTGCAGCCTGGGAAAGCAGATTCTGTTGATTGGTAACGGCGACTGGCATGGCTTTCCTTCGGTTTAGGCGTATGAATGAACCGGACCACTGCGGCCGGTTGCTGCTGTAGTGGATTCCGCTCTCACGGACTGCTGCTCCTGGAGCACGGATTGACTCTCTTTCCCTTGCACAGGATTACCATCCAAGCGAACCCCGTTGCTTTCCTCTGATGAGGAATGTGAAATCTTGACAAACTCTGGATCGCGCAGTGTCACTCCGCGGCGGGTTGCCTGCCTTCGAATGTCTGACCAGTCTTCCTTCAACTGATCGAGAATTCGAGACTCCCCTTCAAAAACGGTCACCACTGCACCGCCATCGATTCGGATATCCACGGATATTCCTTCGGCTTCCTCACCCAGCGATACCTTGACGCGATTCTTGCCACTGTCGCGCATGCGTTCGATGTGGTTGACAATCTGATTGAGCACCCGGGCCGAGAGCATGGATGCCGCATTGCGATCCACCAATTCGGTTTGCTGTGCCGACTGACTCACCGACTTCACTTCCTGAGTGCTTTCAATCCACTGCCGCATTTGCTCGCCACCACGGGAGTTCCCGCCCGCATCGGATTGTCCCCCCATGCCCGATTGCCCCTGATGCGTCAGTCCAGCTCCATCAGAACGCGATTGAACTGCCGACGCACGATTCTGCGTACCTTGCTCCGTTTCAGCTTTCAAAAAGCCTTTTTCGGAGAGGGCAAAATCGGCGGATTTCGGTTCGCTATTCATTTTATGCACAGGCATTGCACTCTGCTGAGCAACCTTAATGCCAAATTCAGGATCTCCGCTTCGGCTTCGTGCTTCCCCCGGCATGCCCAAGGATTTCAGCGCATTTTTTGCTCCCATCAACTGAGAGTCGGATTCTGACATCAGCGATGCACGGGTAGTTTTTGCCGGGCGATTCGTGCCTTTTGACTCTGGCAATGGCATAACTTCACCATCACCTGTGCTTTTTACCTTGGCATCTACACTCGCCTGCAGGGCTTTGCTCTCGCCCACTGCAGCTTTACCCTTGGCAGCGACTCCCTTATCGCTCCCATCCAATTTGGCCTGTGAACCTAACGAAAGACTGCGTTTTTCCAAAACCGACTGCATGTCACCTTTTTTCATGCTGGCTGCGGCCCCCTGCTCGCCTGCCGCATGCTCTCCCTTGGTCGCTTTGCCTTCAGTTGTCGCTTTGCCTGCATCTCCGGTCTTCGCCGCAAGGCGCAGGTGCATGGTCGAACTCAGTTTTCCCTGCTGCTCTTGCTTGCCAGCTGCACCGGCCTTTCCGTTCCCTGAATCTCGAGCTGCATTCTCTGCCCCCACATGGGAGGACTGGCCATGCTCTGTCTCACCCTTGGCCTTCCCCTCTTCGTTGGACAGGCGTTCAGACTTGCTTTCCTTCGACTGTTCCCGGGTGCTTGATTCCGAACGCGTCTGTTCACCCTGATCACGGGAATTTCCAACGTGTTCTGCCGATACCTCCGAGTCGTCCATTGGTTCATGTTCGCGATCCGAAATCTCGGATTCGCGCTCTGTCTTTGCTTCGCGTTCGACAATGTCCGAGCCGCTGCGGCTGGACGCATCATCCTGACGAAACCGTTCAAAAATCGATTCAAACTGCCCATAATTCCCCTCGGAATGAGCAGGTGTGCGCTGATACGGAGCATGCAGCTCCCTGAAGTCCAATGCGGATGCACTGGAACGCGATTCTATACTCCCATGATTCATGACAGAAATCCGATCAGTTCTTTTCTTTATAATGTAACCGCAGCTCTTCTGAGAGTTTGGCTGCTCGACGAATCGAAGCAGGATCTTCTGCACCATTCTTGGCGAGTTCTTCTAAAATAAGGGCCACCACATCCGCTTTCATCAGCGATACGATTTTGACAACGAGCGCATCATCCATCTCCTCAAATATCGCAACTGCCGCTGCAGGGGTCATACTGGAGTAGCTGTTTGCCAAGGTCCGCAAGTTGGCAATTTCGTTGTTTCTTACAATCAGGATTTGGTCACTCAGGGCCTTGTGGCGCCGTTCAATTTCAGCCTTGAGCTGCTCCAGCTCTTCGCGCTCAACAGCAAGGTGCGCTTCCAGATTTTCCAGAGAAGTCTCACGCTGCTCCAGCAGCTGCTCACGCTCTTTCAGTTCCGCCACATAGCGATCAATTTCTTCAGTTTTGAAATACCAGTCGTGGGCATCCGAACGGCTTTCGAGGATTTCATCGATACCCATTTTGACCTCAACTTCCGGCTTTTTGATCCGGGGAATTTGCCATTCATGCGTCATCAGTGCCCCAAGATAACCAGCGAGGTGCAGGAAAAGCGCGAGCACCATGAGTACCCATGAAGATCGCAATAGTTTCATGCCCCAGTGCCCCCTGTGGATAGCGCTCTGCGCGCGTTAAACAAATCATCCTGTAACTGTTGTTCCTTGAGCAATTCCTGTTGCAGGTGCTCGGTCCGCTGCCGATTCTTGAGCTTGAGCAGCAATTCATGATTGCGATTCGCTTCCAGATAGCGGGAACGCTCTTTCAGTTCATGCTGGGTCGCTACGCGCAACTCCTGTTCAAGAGCCTTCAGGTGTTGCTGCGCGTCAGCCATGAACATCAGAAATCCCTGCTGAGTCGCACCTCGAAAACTCTGCTTTTGTTCCGCCATCATCTGCTCGTTCATCTGCTCCAGATTTCGCAAATGCGCCTCGATCTTTCCCTCAACCGTACGCCGTGAAGCAATCGCACGCGAATACCGCTGCTCCGCCTCGTTGAGCAATCGCTGCCGAAGGATCAGCACACTTTTTAACCTGAAATCAAAACGCTTCATGCATCACCTACTTCAGAATACTCCTCAGTTGCGCAAAACTGTCGCTGCGAGCGATTGACTCGGCAGAATTCTGTTTGAGAAAAGTCATGAGATTCGGAAACTTCGCAATGGCTCGGTCAATTTTCGGGTTACTCCGCGGTGTGTAGGCCCCAATGTTGATCAAGTCTTCATTTTTACGATAGAGTGCAAGCAAGTCTCGTGCCTCTCCAATCAAATTCAATTCCTCCTCTGAACAAATATCGCGAACCAGTCGACTCACACTCTCGAGCACATCGATGGCCGGAAAATGATTTGCAGTGGCCAGCGTGCGATCCAGAACCAGGTGACCATCCAAAATACCACGAACCGCATCGGATACAGGTTCATTCATGTCATCTCCTTCTACCAGAACAGTATAGAACGCAGTGATAGATCCGTTTTCTCCCATTCCACTGCGCTCAAGCAGGCGCGGAAGCAGTGAAAATACAGATGGAGTGTAACCACGCGTTGCCGGTGGTTCACCAACGGCAAGTCCAATTTCCCGCTGTGCCATGGCCAGTCGGGTCACGGAATCCATCAGAAACAACACATTTTTTCCCCCGTCCCGGAAGTACTCTGCAATGCGGATGGCAAGTTTTGCCGCCCGGATGCGCATGGTGGCTGACTGATCGGAGGTCGAGATGATCACCACACTCTTGCGCATGCCTTCCTCACCAAGATCTTTTTCAATAAACTCCCGAAGCTCACGCCCGCGTTCACCCACCAATGCGATCACATTGACATCCGAACTTCCACCCCGCGCCAGCATGCCGAGTAAAGTGGACTTTCCAACGCCACTGCCTGCAAAAATGCCCAGTCGCTGTCCTACCCCTACTGGCACAAAAGTATCGAGTGCCTTCACTCCAGTCTCAAAAACGTCCTGAATGCGCTGTCGTTTCAAGGGATTGATCGCTCCACCCGACTGAAATGCCTCGTAGTCTGCTTTCAGATGCTCATGCGTATCCAGCGGATTGCCAAGTCCATCCAGAATTCGCCCGAGCAACTGTTTCCCCACCGGGATGCGCAATCCTCTCGGTGATGCAACCACCTGACAACCTGGATGGATGCCTGACACTTCCTCCAGCGGCATGAGCAAGACGCGGTTCCCGCGAAATCCGACCACCTCGGCCATGAAGTCCTGTCGATGCCGGTCTGAGGAAATCTCACAAACCTGTCCCAATGGCACATCCGGCCCCTCACTCTCGATTACCAATCCCGTCACATCGAGAACACGCCCTACTTTTTCAACAGCGTGAAAACGACCGATGTTGCGGTTCATCTTCTCAAAATTGTCACGCACAGACCAATCCATCACTCAACATCCCCTTTCTAGGATCGAAGCTGATCCTCAATGTGTTTGAGTTTGGTCGCGACCCGCCCATCGATTGCACCGAATTTGCTGACGACGCGACAATCCGCCGAATCCAGCTGCGGATCTGCGCGAAACACACAGTGCGGGAAGCGATGCTCCGCATCCTCCAGATAGGACTGCAGCAATTCCAAATCTTTCTCACACAAAAAAACTTCGATTTCTCCACGATTGCCCGGTAAATCACTGATGATCTCCTGCACGATGCGTTGAACCATTTCACCGTCGATTTCGACTTCGGCCAGGACGCGCCGCGCAATGTGGGTCACCAATACCGGGATCTCCTCAAAGACCTCCCTGAGGCATTGATCAACCTTCAGGTCCATCTGCTCCAGTGTCTCACCCAGCAGTTGCTGCACTTCGGTACGCTGCTGCAAAATCTGATTATTGTAGGACTGAGTGGCCTCCTCCCTGCCCTTTGCGTAGGCTTCATCCACCTGCCGCTGACAATCCGAAGCATCCACCCGAGGTGCACCATGGTAGGTCAGTTGGATCGATTTGAGCGAAGCACCAAATGCAATGTTTTTATACGACAACACGGTCTGATCCATCCTGATCGATTGTGATTTCGCCCTCTTCCTCGAGCTTGCGCACGACCTGAATGATCTTGTCCTGCGCTGCTTCGACTTCCTTCAACCGCACGGGTCCAAGCATCTCCATTTCTTCCAGCAACGTTTCTGCCGCCCGTTTGGAGATGGAGTGCATCATGGCGTCGCGCAGTGCGGGGTTTGCCGATTTCAGCGCAATCGTCAGGTCGCCCATGTCGATTTCGCGAGCCACCCGCTGCAGATCGGTTCCCTGCAGACGAAGCAAATCTTCGAAGCTGAACATCTTCTTGCGCACCGCGCTGCCCACCGTCGGGTTTTTCTCCTCGAGTCGGGTCAGAATGCTCTTGCTCGTCTCCTTGTCCAGAGAGTTGAGCAGATCTGCAACCCGGCGCACGCCCCCGCTCTGATTGAAGGTTTGCTGTTCATCCCGATCAATATTGCGCGCCAGCGTGCGAACCACCTTGTTCACCAATTCCAGAGCTGTGGATTCCATCGAGCCAATGCGCTCCACCACTTCCTCCCTGACTTCCTGGCTGAGCATCTTTACCAGCAGCGAAGCCTTGCTGATATGAAGGTATGACATGATGAAGGCGATCGTCTGTGGCTGTTCGTTCTTCAGCAGATTATAAATTTGCCGGGGTTCGAGTTGTCCAATCTCTTCGATGATCTGGACCGAGCTACCCACTGGCGCCACCCTGCCAAGGATGCTCGATGCCTTGAAATCACCTTTGGCCATTTCAAGCGTTTTCTGGGCATACGGAGCACCTCCCAGGGTTGCAATCGAACTCTGACTGACGATCCCGTAAAAATCCTCAATTACCTTTTTCTTGATCTCATAGTCAATGATCTCAAAATGGGACATTTCCTTGACCAGCACCTCCACATCAGGATCTCCGAAATGTTTCAGAATTTCCGATGCAACCTCCGGACCAATCACGATCAGGAAGAGCGCAAGCTTCTGAAGCTTTCCGAGCTTGTCATACTCAATATTGGGAAGGGCGTCCATTGTCACGGCTTCAAATGGGTTTTAAAGGTTACCATTATTGATCAGGAAACGCCCAGTTCTTGAGCGCCGAGCTGATCTTGTCGGGGTTTTGCTTGATTAGCTCATTCAGCAGTTCCGGGGAAATCGTCGGCGTCACATCCTTTGCTTTCGACAGTGCTCCGTCAATGCCACCGTTCATACCGTCATCTGACGGAAAAACCTCCATGCGATCCCCTGAAGACGCAGCCCCGCGAATCATGCGGAAAAAAATCAGCAACATCACGATCGACACTACGATGGCAAGCACCCCTCGCATGCTGTCCATGAACACAGGCAGGCTGAACGAACGATCTCCCCCCATTCCCTCACCAAAGGCATTGGAAGCAAAAGGCATTTCCTGAATTGTCACTTTGCGCTGCAGTTCGGCATCGTTCTCATAAGTGATTCCAAGTGCGTTTACCACCATCATGCGGATGGCATTCAATTCCGCTTCATCCCGCGATTGCGGTTCCATCACTCCCTGTCCGTTACTCACAACTGGTGTGGCCACAAAAACCGAAGCCGTCAGGTCGCTGATCTGACCGGGGTTTTTCACCGTTTCAATCGTGGTACGGTTGATCTCGAAGGTGCGATCCGTCGTCTTCCGTGTTTCATTGGTATTGCTCAATACATTATCCCGCTCGGGGTTCTGCGTTCCTCCGGCGACATTGGATTCCTCCCCTGCCACTCTTGGTCGCGAACTTTCGGTACTGACGACCTGATTCTCCTGGCTGTTTTCCCGCCGAGCCACCTGGCTGTCAGGATCAAACTGCTCCTCGATGAGAGTCTGCATGTCCATGTTCAATCCCACAGAAACCCGGACCACCACATTCTCCGCACCCAGCACCCGCGCCAACATGCTTTCGACTTTTCCGGTGTAGTAGTCTTCCAACCCCTTGCGATACTTGATCTGGCTGGAAGTCATGCCCATGTTTCCGTCGTCCTTCAGCGCCGCCGAGAGCACATTCCCCCGGTTGTCCACGACCGCAACATCATTGACGTTCATTCCCTCCACAGCATTGCTGACGAGTGAACGAATTGAATCCACTGCCTCCAGTGGAAGAGTTTTACCACCGGTATCCACAAAAACAGACGCTGTCGGCTTTTTCTCCGACCCTGTCAACAGAAGTTCATTTTCTGGTATCACAATCATCACACGCGAGGATCGCACCCCGTTGAGTTGATTTATCGTCCGGGAAAGCTCGCCCTGAACTGCACGCACAAAATTTGTGTGCTGAACGAAGCTGCTGATTCCAAAACTGCCGGAATCAAAGATCTCATAACCAACGCCTCCGCCAGTCGGAATCCCCTCCGAGGCCAAACGCATGCGCAGGGAGTGTACTTCACTGGCCGACACATAAATGGAGGAGCCACCGTTGCGGATTTCGTATTTCGCGCCCGCTGCTTCAATGGATTGCGTCACTTCCGCCATTTCCTTGGGGTCCATTCCTCCATACAGCAACTGTAGCCTCGGTCGGCTTGCCCATACCATCAGTGCAATGCATACCCCCACTATGGCAAACACCGCCAGTGCAAGTGACACTTTCTGGTTTGTACCCAGTTCCCGCCAAAGTCTTCTCAATTGCTCCAAAATATCTCCCATGCTTCCAGCCTTTCTACACCTTCATAATCTCAATCCCTGAACGATTCCGCCTACACCTGCATGCGCATGATCTGCTGGTAAGACTCCATCAGCTTATTGCGAACTTCCACCATCAGAGTGAAGGCCACACTGGCCTCCTGCATGGCCACCATGCTCTGGTGCAGGTTGTCCACCTCTCCGGTCATCACCCGCCGAAGCTCTTGCGCTGAACTCTTTCCCTTACCATCCACTTCCTGAACGAGATCTCCAATCAACTTCCCAAAAGTCACTCGGCCCGAGGGTTCTGTCGCACTGCCGGGCTGGATCATCGTCGCCTGATCCACTCCAGAGCTGCCTTCGAGGCGTTGGAGTTGCTGCGTCTGGCGCGCTCGCAGCTGCTCCATTTGCTGGGAGATTTGATTGCTGCTGATCAATGTTGAGCTGGATTCGATACCTGAGATCATGGCAAGAATGGGTTATGGGATAGATTCAACGTCGAGCCACCATCATGCGTTGATGGACATGGCTTGCTTTGCGAGTTGGCGCGAGGTTTTCATGACGGCGAGATTCGCCTCATAGCTGCGCGATGATGCAATCATGTCCACCATCTCCATTGCAGTCTCCACGTTGGGAAGCGCGACGAATCCCGATTCATCCGCATGGGGATGGTCCGGATTGTAGATGCGTTTAAATTCCGACAAATCGTCAAATACCCCCGACACCCGGACTCCCTGCAGATGGGATGCAGGATCGGAAGGTTCCAGTCCTGTACTGCGGTTGAGCACCGACTCAAAAGCAACGAGCTGTCGTCGATAAGGTTCCCCTGAGGCAGTTTGTGTTGTGTTTGCATTGGCAATATTCTGCGCGATGATCTGCATGCGCAGCTTTTCTGCATTCAGTGCGCTCGCCGTGAGCTGGGAACCGGGCATGATGTCCATATCGTTATCCTCTCAATTGTTAAAGGGTTCAGGTGTTGCTCACGTTTCCGGTAATCGCACTCTTGATGCGTCCGAACGATTTGCTCATGTAGCGGGTCAAAAATTCGTATTCGAGTGAATTCCGGTTCATCGCCAGCATCTCGTTTTCGATCTGCACATTGTTTCCGTCCGGCCTTACTGCTGCAGTCTCCGTATCCACTTCCAGACGATGTTTGAAGTCTTGGAGACCCTGTATATCCCCACTTCGCAACATCGTCTGCAGCTCTGCTTCAAAGCTCTTGTCGAGATCGATGCGTTTGTAACCCGGGGTCTCGACATTCGCAAGATTGGACGCAATGGCCTGATGCTTGAGCAGGCTCTTATCCATCAGAGTCTGAGCCATCTGATAAACTTCCCTGTTGTACAACGCTTCGATCATGCCGCAACACAAGCAACCTCTGTGCCACACAAGACAACACATGCGTTACCAACTCACTTCCAAAGAGTTGCAAATCCAAACATCACAAATTATTTTCGCTCAAGCACCCTACTAGGAATTTTTTTCACCCCTTCATCTCTTTTCGTTCGATATGATTTGAATGCAGCCGCAATTTCAGGTCTATTAACTCTCTCACCCAATCCTTCCCGGCATGACACAACCCCACCGACATATCACCAACAGTTGCCCGGTTGTGATCGACCGCGCAGGCAACATCGTCGAATTCCAGGATACCCTGGTGGATGTGCTCAACCTGCCCAGACAACAGATCACCGGGCAGTCGATGGATGCAATACTCAACCGTCTGCATCCGGGTTGGGGCCAGCGCTGGACCGATCACATTGCTCAGGGAAACTTTCGATTCGTTCTCGATTCGCTCTCATCCACTCACCCGGTAACTGCTCCGTTTCATCTGGAATTTCAGATTCTCGTTCACCAGGAGCACCTCTTTGCGACTATTTCCCGCATCGAAACCACTGATGATGGGTTTGAGGGGTCGATCAAGGATCTTCTCGAAGATCCCGCCCGCATCTCCCAGCTTTTCCTGCGCCTGCAGCGCTCCGAATCCAGACTGGAGAGTTACATGCACCATTTCCCGGGCGTCTTTTTTTATCAGCGCACGGATTTTTCCTTTCAGTACATCTCCCCCAATTTTGAACGGCTGCTCGATTTCGAACCGGATCGTCTGCTGCGAAGTGGCTCCCAGTTCCTGGGCATGATTTTTGATCAGGACCGGGATTTTTTCGTCAGTGAACTGCGAAAGCACTCCACACTGGGACGCTCGTTCACCCTGCAGTATCGCATGCGCAAACCCGCAGACCAGTCGGTGATCTACCTCACTGACGTACGTTCTCCCGTCTATTCTGCATCGGGCATGCTCCTGGGATATGAGGGAGTCTGGCTCGACACCACCCGTCAGATCATCGCTGAGCGCAAACTGACCAGCACCGCGTGGAAGGAAAACCTCGCCATGCTCACTGCGGGCCTGGTGCACGATTTCAGTAACATCATGGCTGGTATCTACGCGCTCAGTGAACTTTACCACGCTTCCATGAGCGAAGGTGATTCCATGTATGAAGGACTCGGGCAAATCAAGAAAAGCTCCATGGAAGCCCGCAAACTGGTACGCCGTATCATCGACATCAACCGCGAAGAGGCAGGTCAGAAAAATTACCACGATCCCAAAAAACTCATCTACGAGCAGTTGGATCTGTTGAAAATCATTTTTCCGCGCGGCACCCAGATCGACCTCGACCTCTGCGGTGATGAAATTCCAGTGTACATCGATGATGTCGAGTTCCGGCAAATCCTGCTCAACCTGGCCATGAACTCCAAGGACGCGCTAACCAATGGCAAGGGCCAGATCCTCATCCAGACCCGTCGCGTCCACTCGGGAGAATCACTCTTTGACAACGCTCAGCGCGGAAGCCGCAGCGCACCGAAAACCGGGATTTTGATTTCGTTCAGGGACAATGGGAGCGGCATCCCCAAGCTCTACCGCGACCGCATCTTCAATTCTTTCTTCACCACCAAAGAGATTCACAAGGGTTCTGGCTTCGGTCTCTACAACATTCGACGCATCCTTCAGTCTGCCGATGGCATGATCGATTTTGAAACCGAAGAAGGAAATGGCACTGTCTTCCATCTCTACCTGCCCGAAGCAGACTTCACGGAGCAAAGCACTTCGGCTGAGCACGATCTCCACCTTACTTTTCTCCCCGTTGAGCAGCGTCCACTCATTGTGATCTATTGTCACGAGGATGCCTCGCAATTTGATTTGGTCACCATGCTTCGCTCCAAAAACTGGGAGGTGATTGTCTTCAGCGAACCCGCAAAAATGAAGACTTACCTCAAGGAAACCCGCCGCTTTCCAAATCTCTGTTTGTTCATTGATTCGGAGATGGATTCCAGGGTACCCGACCTTTGTAACACATTCAAATCCATCCATCCGGATACCCTTTTTGCGCTCTATGCAAGGGGAAGGAATCCCGATGAGATCCCACACACCCACTCAAAGGAAATGGCCTTGATCTGCGACAGCAATATGGATCCCAGGAAAATTGTGGAAAGCCTTGAGAAACTGATCCGTTCGCCGTTAACCATAAGATAAAACACACTTGATCCCGGCTACTCATTCCCATGCCCACCGACGATTTTCCCATCCTGATCATTGACGACGAAGAAATTGTGCTGCTCGCCATCTCCGAATCCCTGAAACCCGAGGGATATCACATCGTCACAACGACCAAACCGGAAGAGGGAATCGAGCTGCTCAAGCAACAATCGTTTTCCGTCATCATCTCGGATCACCACATGCCCGGCATGACCGGCTTGGAGTTTTTTGCTGAGGCAAACAAGATCCAACCCATGGCCAGCCGCATCCTGATCACCGGGGTGCTCACGCTCAAGGTTGTCGTCGATGCCATTAACAAGGGTGAAATCTTCCGCTTTATCGCCAAACCCTGGATCCGGGAGGAACTGCTCGCCACCGTCAAAAATGCGATCCATCGCTATGAACTGATGTCGCAGAACTACCGCTTGCAACAGCAGACCCAAAACAGCAACGCAGACCTCGCCAAGCGCAATGAAGAACTCGAATCGAGGGTAAAGGAACTGGAAACCCGGCTGAAGCGCGAAAACAGCTCTCAAGCCCATGGCGATGCAAACCTGCGCAATGCCCTCGAATTGACACTGCGCATCGTGCATCACATCGACGCCGATATCGGGCGTGAGTGTCAGCAGGTCGTCAACGCCGTGGATGCCATGCTCAGTTCCGGACGTCTCCCGTCCCCCATCATCCCGACACTTCGCGTCGCCGCCTACCTCAGTCCGCTCGGAAAACTCAACATCGACCGCACTCGCCTGCGCGAGTTTCAGGAGAACGCCGATGAATTGCATTCCGACGAACTCGAGTATTTTCACAATATCCCCGTCTACTCCCAGCTACACGCTGCACAGTTCGAAAATTTCCCCGATCTGTCGCGCACCGTTCGCGCCAGCCACGAGCGCATCGATGGTCGCGGCTATCCCGATGGACTAGAGCGGGACCAGATTCCTCTCGCTGCCCGCTATCTGGCGGTTGCTGTCTATTATGCGGAGAGTCAGCTCTCCACCGAGCATACACTCGAAAACATCCGTCGCATGAGCGGCAGCGCATTCGACCCCTCCGTCGTCAATCTGTTTCTTGACGCCAATGCCCACCTCAAGCTCGACAAAAAGGTCCACTCGCTCAAGGTTTCACAGCTCAAGCCGGGCATGGTAATCGGCGAAGACCTTCGCTACCCCTCCGGTGCCGTTCTCCTGCCCAAGGGTTCCACTTTGAGTGATGCCACGATTCGCTTGCTTCAGCAATCCAGACGCATCAACCTGCCAACGGATTCGGTGCTCGTCTACCGCTGAACCCTTTCCGACACTGTCAGTCGCAGCAACAGCTGGAACCGCAAAAAAAGGCGTGTGCCATGTTCGCTGCATGACACACGCCCTACTATTGATTCTTGCTATAGTCGTCGCAAAAGATTCTGACAACCGAAGACAAAACAAAGTCATGCAAAGATCGGAACATTTGAAACTTCATTCGCTCACAGCTCATCTTTTTACATTTCTTGCAGAACTTTCTGACACTTTTTACAATTCAACTCGCAATCCCTTCACTGGCATTGCAAATTGCATTCCCGATACCCCAGTTTTCTCACGCAGCCAATAACCTGTGAGGCGACAAAAACATTCCAACAAGCACAACTCTGCTCCATTCGACAAAAGTCTCGCTCTTTGTTTTCCCTCCGGTAGCATGGCCCCTTACGCATCGAGATCACACTCGTTGATCGCACCGCTTGACTGCATGAAACCGAATTTTCTCACGACCATCCCATCGACAGTACCTTGCATTTTGCAGCAGATGCCGTTTTCTAACCGATTAGCGTGAGCATGGATAAGGACAAAGCATGGATCGGCGTGGACCTCGACGGTACACTAGCCTATCACAACAAGTTTCGTGGCCCCGATTACATCGGTAAACCCATCCCCATCATGCTGTACCGGGTACGCAAGTGGATCGAAAAGGGTTATCGCGTTAAAATCGTAACTGCCCGTGCCTCCGACCCCGAAGCCATTCCTGCCGTTGAAGCCTGGCTGAAAAAACATGGTCTCGGCGACTTGGAGGTCACCAATCAGAAGGACTACGACATGGTCGAACTCTGGGATGACCGCGCCGTACGTGTCATGGCCAATACAGGCAATCCAGTCATCTACCCTTCTGTGCTCGGGTTGCCACGTGCACCCCTGGTTGAATTTGACGAGGTTTATCTCAAAAACCACAAATCCAAACGCACGCCCGCCTATGTGCGCGGAGAAAAACTCACTCCAAAACAGCGACCCAACTGGTTTCAGCGCCTGTTTCGCAAACGATCAAAATAGCCTCCTGACTTATCACCTCTTGCCTCTTGGTGAGTGATCGCGTTGCATGCAGTATGCCGCTAGCATCCCCAATTTCATGATCGTCGTAAATGCTATTGAATCCATGCCGCAGATGGATCGCCCCATCCATCTCGCCATTGGCATGTTTGACGGAGTCCACATCGGTCATCAATCTGTGATCGAAGCCTGCATCAACACGGCTCGAAACTCGGGAGGCATCGCTGCAGTGCTCACTTTCTGGCCTCACCCGAGCAAAGTACTGCGCCCCGAAGCTGCCGTCCCCCAAATCATGCCGCTCGAGTCCAAACTCTGGACGCTCGAGCGCAAACACATCGACTGCACCGTCGTACAGTCTTTCGAGGATTCTTTTGCAGAATTGAAAGCACCGGATTTTCTTTCGTACCTCAAACAACACATGCCAGCGCTCAGTACCTTGTTTGTGGGTGAAAATTTCCGCTTTGGAAAAGGACGGGCCGGAGATGTCAACCTGCTTCGCAAGTGTGCCAAGGTTGAGGGTGTGCATGTCGTCAGCATGGAACAATGCCGCTACGATGGCGAGCCCATCAGTTCCACCCGCATTCGCAATTTGCTGCAGGAAGAACGCTTCAACGAGATTCGTTTCCTGCTCGGGCACCCCTACACGGTACGCGGCAAAACCACCCCCGGCCGCAAGGTCGGGCGTTCGATCGGATTTCCCACACTCAACATCGACTGGGCACCGGAGTTGAAACCACCCTATGGCGTCTATGCCGTTCGACTCTACCGCTGCTCACCGGGCAGCGAGTGTCCCGTTGCACCTTCGTTGCCCGGGGTAGCAAACTATGGGATCCGTCCCACCTATGACGTCGGCACTGATCCGGTTCTCGAAGTTCACCTGCTCAATCCGGCGCAGATCGACTACGGCACACAGGTTGCAGTGGAGTGGATGGAATACCTGCGACCGGAGAAGAAATTTGAGGATGCCGAGGCGCTCGTCGCCCAGATTCACGAAGACGTGCAGCGTGCACGCAACGCCCTTCGCCTGTGACAAACGAGCATTCCCACACTCCCGCTCTGCTCATCCTTGGCTGCGGTTATCTCGGTCGTGAAGTGGTCCACCTCGCACTGAAAGCGGGATTTGCCGTCGATACGCTGACTCGCAATACCCAAACCGCTGCTGACCTGAAACAGGCAGGGGTGCGTCACTCCCTGCAGGCAGAGCTTCACGATAGTTTCTGGCACTCTGCAATCGATCCGGCAACCTATCAGGCAATCTACATCACCGTTGGTTCCTCCGAAAGCACACCGGAGGGGTATCGCAAGTCCTACCTTGACGGCCTACAGTCCGTAATCACCTGGGCACAGGACTGCTCGACCCATTTGATCTATACCAGCAGCATTTCAGTCTACGGATCATCGAAGGGTCAATGGATTGACGAGTCCACGCTGCCCAAGCCCCGCGATTGGCGCGGTCACACCTTGCTCGAGTCTGAGCAACTGCTTTTAAACAGCCACGCCCAGCACAGCACCATCCTTCGACTGGGAGGAATCTACGGCCCCGGGCGTGATCGCTTCCTTCGCAGTGGCAAGGCTTCAAGCTCCCCCGCCTACTACCTCAATCTCATTCATGTGAGCGATGCGGCCAATGCGCTGTTGCGGGTTGCGCAGTTTTCAACACAAGCAAAGGGAATCTACAATCTCACTGACAATCATCCCTTTTTTCGTCAGGATCTTGATGCATTCGTCCTGGAGCATGGACTCGTCACCACGGAGCAGAGTCCACAATCTGTGGGACACCGACGCAAATCTCCTGCCAATCGACGCATCCGTTCAACCCAAATTCAGGAGTTGCTGTCCTGGCAGCCGCAATACCGCTCCGTATTTGCCTTTCTTCGTCCAGACGTTTCCGATGCGTGAATGAGCGGCTTTCCACTCTGCTCACGATTCTTCAAGCTGGGTTTGCCCCCCAACCCTGCCCCCTGCAATCGGTATCCCCCGGGATTTTCAGAATCAGGTTGAAGCCATGCTCAACGTGCCTAAGGTTTTCACTACCTTTGCCATTGCACGGAACGCTTGCATCATGCCGAAAAACATTGGATTCATTTCTACCCGATTTGCCGGTACCGACGGAGTCTCACTCGAAAGCGCCAAATGGGCCGAAATCCTATGGGATGACCGCCACGTCAGCTTCTGGTACAGTGGACAGGGTGATCGCGACCCTTCCATCAGTCACTGTGTTCCCGAGGCCTTCTTCGGGCATCCCGAAAATGCATGGATCAATGAACGCATCTGGGGACGGACAAGGAGAGACCGCCAACTCTCCCAACGCATCTACGACTATGCACAATACCTCAAAAGCACGCTCTACGATTTTCGTGAAACCTTCGCGCTCAACATCGTCATTCCCCAAAACATTCTGGCCATTCCCATGCACGTGCCACTCGGCATTGCAATGACGGAATTTCTCGCCGAAACACAGATTCCTGCCATCGCCCACCACCACGATTTTTACTGGGAACGCACCCGATTCTCAGTCGGGGCCATCAAGGACTACCTCGACATGGCATTCCCCTGTGTCCTGCCCAACATGCGGCATGTGGTCATCAATCAGGCCGCACAGGAGCAGCTCTCCCTGCGCAAGGGTGTACCCGCAACCCTCGTGCCCAATGTCTTTGATTTTGAGAATCCACCACCCGGGATTGACGATTACTCGCGCAACCTGCGTGAGGAAATCGGCCTGACCCCCGATGACATTTTCATACTCCAACCCACCCGCATCGTTCCCCGCAAGGGCATCGAACACGCCATCAAGCTTGTCGGTGCACTCCACAATCCCCGTTGCAAGCTCGTGATTTCACATGAGGCGGGTGATGAGGGTCTCGAATATCGCAATCAGCTCGTTCAACTGGCCAAAGATGAAAAAGTGGAACTCATTTTCATCGATCATCTCATCAGTGAGGTGCGTCAGACCGATATCGACGGAAATAAAAAATACACTCTCTGGGATCTCTATCCCCACGCCGATCTCGTGACCTACCCAAGTACCTACGAGGGCTTTGGTAACGCTTTGCTGGAAGCGATCTATTTTAAAATTCCAGTCGTTATCAACCGCTATTCCATTTTCATTCAGGATATTGAACCCAAGGGATTCAATCTCTGTGTGATGGATGGTTTTGTTACGGATGCAGTCGTGCGCAAGGTCAATCAGGCACTCTTCGATGCCGATGCACGAAAGTCCATGGTGGATCACAACTACAAGGTGGCAAAGCGTCACTACTCCTATGCCCTTGTGCGCCGCCTGCTGCGCACTACCCTGAGCACCCTTACCGGAGTCGGATCATGATCAAACCCGTATCACGCTACGAAATCAACCGCATCAAGCGTCGCTTCATCACCCTCTACGGAGAACGTGCCTCCGAGCGTCTCATTGAGCGTTTTATCCAGTTGATCGGACGCTACGGAGTCGGACTGCAACCCGAACCTCTTGTGACGCGATGGAGCGAAAAGGACGCCATCCTTATCAGCTACGGTGACAGTATTCTCGAAAACGATGTGCCCCCGCTCCAGGCTTTGAAACGGTTCTGTGACCGATACCTCAAACGCCGCTTCAGCTGCGTTCACATCCTTCCCTTCTACCCTGGTCTTCGGATGACGGATTTTCCGTGATCGACTACCGTCAGGTCCATGAGGAACTTGGGGACTGGGATGATGTGCAATCCCTGGGAGAGCATTTCGATCTGATGTTTGATCTCGTGCTGAACCATTGCTCCGCTCGAAGTGCGTGGTTTCAGGATTTTATCGACGGAATACAACCTGCCCGCCACTACTTTCTCGAGATTGACCCCAAAACCGACCTCACCGCCGTTGTTCGACCCCGCACATCTCCCGTGCTGACTCCTTTCAAGACGCGCGACGGAGAGGCACATGTCTGGACAACCTTCAGTGCGGATCAGGTTGATCTCAACTGGCAAAATCCGGACTTGCTGTTCGAGTTTCTCGACATCCTGTTCCTCTACCTTTCGAAAGGAGTGCACTACCTGCGCTTCGATGCGGTGGCCTTTCTCTGGAAAGAAATCGGAACGCGATGCATTCACCTTCCCCAAACCCACGAGATCGTTAAACTGCTCAGGGATATCCTTGAAATCGTGGCACCACGTGCCGTGATCATTACCGAAACCAACGTACCACAATCCGAAAACTACAGCTACTTCGGCGATGGTGATGAAGCCCACATGGTCTATCAGTTCAGCCTGCCTCCTCTGTTGCTTTACAGTCTGTTGTTTGGGGATTCCACCCATCTCACTCAATGGGCGCTGCGCATCCCGAAATTACCTAGCGGCTGCACCTTTTTTAATTTTGCAGCCAGTCATGACGGCATCGGATTGCGTCCAACCGAGGGCATGCTCAGCTCGGACGAACGCAAACGGTTGATTGAGGTCGTGGAATCCAAGGGAGGAAAGGTTTCCTGGAAATCCAACCCCGATGGCAGCCAGAGTCCCTACGAGATGAACATCACCTATTATTCAGCCTTGAGTGATGATTCAGCCGATCAGGGAATCGCCCGCTTTCTCTGTTCCCAATCCATTGTTCTCGTGCTCAAGGGCATCCCGGGTATCTATATTCACAGTTTGCTTGGAACGCAAAATGATACCGAATTGTTTGAACAAACCGGTCAGAACCGCTCGATCCATCGAAAAAAATGGAACCGGGATCAACTCAATCAACACCTCGCAGACGCACACGATCCTCAATCCAAAATCTTTCGCCGCATGCTTGAAATGCTCAAAGTGCGCTCGCGAGTTACAGCCTTTCACCCCGACGCCAAGCAGATCGTATACGATCTCGGTAAGTCCGTTTTTGGCCTCGAACGTCAGTCCTCAGACGGTTCTGAGAGGGTGCTCTGTCTGCACAATCTTACCGAGCAGTTGGTCAACCTTCCCGATATTGCCGCAGAGGATTCTTCGTTTAGCCGGGGTTCCGTTTTTGTTGATCTGCTCACAAACCAGAATTTCCGGGCAAAATCAGGTAAATTCTCCCTCAAACCCTATCAGGTCGTCTGGCTGAGAATGCCTTCTTCATGAGCTGCAGTCTTGCCTGCACGAGCCACTCTCAAGGATACAGCTGCAGCACGTCAATCGTTTCTCCAGGCAACAGCGGTGCCGCTGAATCGCTCACCCAGAGCGGATGATGATCCCGGTAGTGAGGCGAGAGAAAGTGCCCGCTCTGCCCACCTGGCATGGTGAATCTTGCCTTTTCTTCCTGACCAGGACTCACGACCATTCGCAACGATGGTCCATGTGATCGCGTTTGCGCATTGGGGCTGTATCGGTCTCCGTCCATCGGGGTTTTCGTCATATTCAGCCATCCTCCCAACAAGGGAATTCCACTGGCCAATGGATGCTGCATGCGCAGCTCATTGAGTCTGCCGTGAGTTGCCTTTTCGAGGGAGCCATAGCTTGCTTCAAGTTGCTTCACAACAGTCCGCATCACATCCACCAGCTCTGCATCCCAATCTTCAAAGTCCTCATTGACCAAATGTTCAGGTTGCTCCGAAACCAATAACCAAAGTGCTTCATCAATGCTCAGGTCAGTTACCCGAAATTGCGGATCCAGTGCCTTGAGCGGAGCCAGAATACGGTCAAACACACACTTGCGCGTCTGTTCATAAAAACCTCGAACCAACGCATATGCCGAACTGTCGATCGATGCCTCCCCACTCCACTCGCGAAGCACGGGTTCCACCGATGCGCGCAATGCCTCTGGCATTTTCGGGATCAACATCTCAGCAAGCTCATACCACCGCTCCAGGTGTGCCGCTGAGTTGCTCAGCTGCAGTTCGTGCATGTCTCTCTCGTCCGCAGAATGCATGCGCTCCAATGCCTGCTTGATGATCCATCCTCTCGCCTGGTCCGAAGCCCTTCCATCTCCAAGCTTGGCAAAGGCTTCGCCGCCCACTGCACGATTGTTCGCATTCCACACGCGTCCCTTTGGCGGATTGATGATCGAAGGATAGGCATCGGCAGGCAGGCGACCTTTCCACTTCCATTTGGAATCATTCGAAGACTGCGGAAGAAACCCATCATAGCCTTCCCGCTCCGGAATCCACCCAACGGCAGTCCAACCAATGGAGCCATGATGGTCTGCTGCAATCAGGTTTTGCACTGGCATGTTTTGACGTTGTGCAATCGCAAAAAGTTCCTCAACAGAGTCCGCACTATCCACATCCTTCATCGCCAGATTGAAATTATCCGGCATCAATCCCGACCAGAGCAATGCATAGGGATTACCGGAACTATCACGACCGACGAGCGGACCATAGTCCGTCATGAATACTTCCTGGATTTCATCGCTGCCATCGCGCATTCGGATCCGCTCTTCAATCCTTCGAATCGCGCTGCTTCCCTTTGGGGTCAAATAAGAGTTTTCCTGTTCCGGATCCGGAATCAGGCGTACGAGATCTTCGGTATCCGCCACTGCTACAGTCATGCTCCACGCCACTCGCGTATTGGAACCGATCACCACCAGCGGAAGTCCTGGAATCGTTACACCCAGCAGTCGAACAGGTTTTCCTCTATCACTTTCATATTGATAATCAACACGATACCAAATATTCGGCACACGCAGATTCAGGTGCGGATCACCCGCAAGCAATGCACCTCCCTGCGCTGAAAATCGATCTGCTACCGCCCAGGCATTGGAACCTTGGAGTTCTTTGCTCTCATTCGCTCGCAATGTGCTCGGCAATGTGCTCGGCAATGTTGCAGTTCCGCTCAGCTCAAGCGGCCTCCCGTTGAAAGTCCAATGCTCTGATGATGGAATTGGGAATATGGGAAATGTGGACCCATCAATCGCCGCTTGCCATCGCGTGCTGTTGCGACAGAGAAACTCAAACACCGGTTTTGAATAATGTTCGGAAACCAGTGCAATACTGCGGGCAGTACGAGCGTCTCCACCTTCCAGATCGAGATACATGCTGTAGGCCACGAGCAGACAATCCACCGGTTGCCACTCGACTGGCCGGCGTGCAAGCAATCCATACTCCCATGGTCGCACCCGTAGCGAATCTAATCCCTGATTCACACCAGCCGTATATTTTTCCAACAATTCCCGCTCGTCAGAAGATAACTCGGAATACACCTTCTCCGCTAAGTAGCGAAATCGAAATTGCCGCAGGTAACGGTCGAAATCGAGCGTACCCGGAAGCAGTTCGCTCAATTCCCCGGCAGCACTGCGCCGAAGCAAATCCATTTGAAAATAACGTTCTTGAGCATGGAGAAACCCCATCGCCACATAGGCATCCGTGCGCGATGCCGCCCGAATCGTAGGAACTCCCAACTCATCCCGCTCAATGCGCACGTTGTCCCTCAATGCAGGAATTTGAACCGAACCCGAACGTTGGGGAAGACTTCCAGTAAGCAGCAATCCGACAGCCACAACGACTGCAGCTGCCATTCCAATCCCTCCAACGGCAATCCACCGAATCCATCGTTTGCTCATCCTGTCACTCCATCCGTTGGCAGACACTGAAGCAAGTCTCAAGGCTCCGTCAATTCATGCTCTCAGCTTGCCCGGGTTCTTGAACTGCAGCTGATAGCAAATTCCCCCGGTTGCGCTTCAAGTGAACTTACACATGCAAATCGGAACAGATGGTTTCCCTTGACGCATAACATCCATGCGACAGATTCATAGCCATGATCTTCAAGGTCTGATCCGCTCAATCTCAACAACAAAATTTCCACCGATTGTTCGGTTGCACTGAATTGACCACGGACGGTGAAATCCCCCTGCCCCTATGCAATCAAAATCTTCGCCGACCCGATTCTCTATCCGGAGCATTTCACTCCAATCCCTATTAATATGGATCTTGGTCATGCTCTGCATCGCGATCCTGCTCCGTCTACCGTCCAACTCTCCGGAATCCGATCAGTTCCCACTTTCCGAAAGCTCAACAGATACACCTCATTCCTCCGCTTCGAGTGGCTTGCTGTCCGAGCTGATGCAGGCCAATCACACAACCTTCTTTTCCCCAACGCCTCCCCCCCAACAACCCGTTCTGTCGCTTCCGTGGGAAACAAGCCGATACGTTTTGGTGCAGCTCTCACTTCAGAACCTGCTGGCAGAGCCTGGCCTGTTTCAGGTCTACCATCAGTTTCTGTCGTCAGTGCTTCCCCACATCGAGGTCATGGCCCTCTTTCATCGCTCAGAGTACAAACAGATTCCGGCTTTTCTACAAGCGATGCAGGACAAAATGCATGACCCATCTCTGCTGGATCGTCTGGTTTGGGTCCCCTCCGATACCCAATCCATCTGGGTCAGAGATTATGGTCCCCAGTTTGCACACAACCGCAGCAATCAGTTGGTGGTATATGACAATTCATTCCGGGACCCCCGTACTGAAATCTCAAATCTGCTCAGCTTGGAAGCAAGCCGGAAAGCCGAAGGCCAACATCCTCTCAGTTCGACGTTTTATTCCGAAATCGAACGTCTCCGTGGTGATGACATGGCTCCCAGTGTTGTCGCAACCTTTCTCAACCTCTACCATGAGGACCCCGTCTTGCTTGTTCGCCCTCCTCTCGCCCTGCTGGGAGGGGATTTGATACCCATCCGTTCGAAAGAGGTGATTGTCTCGCAGTCAACGCTCGAAAGCAATGGCGGGCGCGCTGATCTTCTGGTTCGCCTGATGCGCCGCTACTACGGCATCGACAAAGTACACTTCCTCTCGCACCTGCCCGGCAATACCATCAATCATCTCGATTTTATCCTGGCCCCGTTGGATGAGAATACGATCCTGATCGCCACCCCTCCGCCCGCACCTGCCGCCAACCGCATCTATCAACGTTTACTACACCGCGAAATCACACAAGTTCTGGAAAAGAACCGACGTTACCTCCAGAAGCATTTTCCAAGGCACAGACTGATTGAGGTTCCGCTCCCTCCACTCGCAGTCGATACCGATGCAAACATCATGGAACGCTTGACGATTACACTGGTGCAAACTGTCGCCACACAAATGGGCCTCTCTCCCGATGAAGCATTCCAGTATGACAGTACCCGCCCCGATGTTCGTCGCCTGCATCCGGATCTATGGCAGAAAATTCGAGACGACACTGGCATCGATTCACTCTCAAATCTCCAGCAGTTATCCTTAGCCTGCCAGCACTACTTTGGGCAAAGTTCCGAACAAATCCTCAACCTCTATGTTGAAAATTTCGCCGTCTACCGCTCATACCTCAACGCATTGCAGGTGGTGAATCCAGATGGACACGAACACCTGTTCATTCCCCGGTACCAGCCTCGTAGCGACGAAGAGCAGTCCCTGATTCCCGAACTCGAAAAACAGGTTCTCGCTGCATATCGGGAAGCACGACCCAATGCATCCTTGCACTGGATCGATTGCGATCCGCTCATCGATGACCTCGGTGCCGTTCACTGTTTTGCATCGACGATTCCTGAAATCCGCAAACCTTCGCAACATGGCGCGACACGTCCCAGATAGCATTCGCTTTCACCCCCTCGACTACGCAGCTGCTCTGGGTTTTGTCGTCTACGCAGCCAGCGTCACTGCGACGCCGATGTGCCTTGTCGCACTCAGCCATGAATTGGGTTTTTCAATCGGAGAGGGAGGATTGCTCGAATCCATGCGCAGCATCCTTGTCATCCTGACTCTGCTGCTCAGTGGGTTCATTGCCGCCCATTTTGGCAAAGCAAGAGCACTGGGCTGGAGCACGCTCGTGATCGCCTTTGCTATGGTAATCTATACCGCTACCTATCATTTTTTTCCGCTCCTGCTGGCACTGGCACTGCTGGGAATCGGGGGTGGCGTCATCGAAGCCCTGCTCAATCCGCTCGTTGAAGAACTGCATCGAGGGGATTCAGGGCGCTACCTCAACCTTCTCAACGCCTTTTGGTCCGTCGGTGTGCTGATTAGCGTTCTGGTAGCCGGAGAGCTGCTGACGCAGGGGATTTCTTGGCGCTATTTCATGGGAGGACTCTCCTTACTGGGACTCGCAGCAGGATTGCTCTTTCTGCTTCTTCGCAACAGGGGAGCACCTCGCGTTCGCGTCCCGATGGTGGATGTTTTTGCGCACAAAACGGCATTGCTTCAGAACCCGCTGTTTTATGGATTTGCCGCAATGATGTTCATGGCGGGAGCAGCAGAAGGATCCATCATGTTCTGGAGCGCAAGTTTCATCCAACTTCACCATGGAGGGGCACCTCGCATCGCAGGATTTGGAGTCGCCTCCTTTTCTATCGGCATGATTCTGGGACGATTGTTTTGTGGTTGGTGGATTCGACAACACCACCTCAGGGCCGCGATACTCTATTGCGCAGTCATCGGTAGCTTGGTCGGGCTGGCATTGCCCTTCGTCGACCGCATCAGCAGTGTTTTGTTTGTGCTCTTCCTTGCCGGCCTCGCAACCGCCACCTTTTGGCCGAGCATTCAGGCCTACGCTGTGGATTGCATGCCCAGCTCGGATTCAACTTCCTTATTCATCCTGCTCTCCTGCGGAGGCATCGCCGGATTTGGCTTTGCATCCGGAATCATCGGCCAATTGGTGGAACACTTTGGTTTTACGACAGCACTGCTGGCCATTCCCGCCTTCTTTGCACTGCTTGCACTCATGGTGTGGGCAAAGCCCCACAATGCCCGAACTTCCAATACTCCCTAATCCCGCATCACGCCACACATTCCATCTGCGATTCCAATCCCATCTGCCACATGTCTGAAACTCTCACCGCTCTGGTCATCATTCTTGCACTGGCTTCCCTTGCAGCACTCGCCTCTCGCTCACTCGAACTGGGCACGCCATCTTGAAGTCAGAGCACACATACCAATAGTAATAGAACACACCAACGATTCCAAAATTTATCACTTACACTTCTGGAACATAGCTGTCTGAGTGCTCCACTGTTAGCCCAAAGGTGCCACTCTGAGATTTCGAACAACGCGAAGCCCCCCCCAGTCTGCGCCCTTCATTGTCGCATATGCAGCCTTTCGGTGAGCTGAAAAACACAGCGGGTTCTGGCGTTGCAACTCTTTCAGATATGCAGCACTCCCAATCGCCATACCGTCGGAGAAATACCGTATTCGGCAACGCAATACTTCCGAAAGCTCAAGTTTACCCCTGTTGACCAACACTGCTTCGACTTTTTCCACCGGAATGCGCCCGGACGCTTTTTCTGCGCTTCCTTTGCTTCGGTAGCCCTTTCCATACAAACACATACGGTACGAACAAATCGCTGTTTTCCACGACTTTCCAAAATACATGGATGTGTAGCCCGTTCTCGCATCCTTCTGTCCCCCCATTGCCGCTCCATAGCTGCTGAAACGATAGTCTGCGGGGTCTTGCACGAGTTCCGCCCGGACCGGGTTCAGATCAATGTAGGCCGCTACGGTGCTCATGGCTTCCCGGCTGGGTTCCACAATGAGACTCTTGAATCGGTCCGACCAGATGCTGCCCTGATTCTCATGACGATGGTTATACCAAATCCCAAATCGCTGCTTCAGTTCACGCATAAAAACGGAAACATCACCCATGCGCTGTCGCAATCGCTCTCGCCATTGATCTGCTTCCTCTGATCCCGCATTCAGCAATGCCTCAAGTCGTTCTGGAGTAATCGCACGTGGACCCAATCGTTCGCCTGCATACATCACACGGTGTCGTCTCAACAGCTCATGATCAGAAATTTCTGACTCATGTCGAACCCGAACCAAAAGGTGGAAGTGATTGCTCATCACACAGTAAGCCAACACATCCACTCCACAAAACTGCGCTTGACGACGCATCATGCGCACAAACATCGCTTTCTCCTCATCTCCAAACAAGTGCTGCCTGCAACTCGTTCTACTCATCAGGTGATACACCCCATCCATCCCCCGGATCACCGCCCTTGGTCTGCGCCTGCTTCTCATGCCCCCAACCTCCCCCAACTCTCCACATTTTTCAAGCACAATTATAATTATCAGCCTGGGTGTTTATCGATATATTGATGAGTATTGGACTCTGGGTTGCATGAAACAAGGCGGGCAAGTATAGCTTTTGCATGAAACTGTCACTACCCCATCCTACTCGGAAAAACTGGGTCTACTTCGGAACCGCAGGGCCGGGTGCTGAGGGGATATTCTGCTCCGAATTTGATCCTGTTACCGGAAGTCTCAGTGACAGCAAATTAGTCGCATCCATCCACAACCCATCCTTTCTGGCCCTGCATCCCGACGGTAACAAGTTGTATTCAGTCGGTGAACTCAATCAAGAACCCAGCGTTGTCGCCTATCATCTTGAGCAAGATGGGGAGTTGACCGCATTCGATCAAATTCGAATCGGTAACGATTCTGCAGTACATGTTACTGTTCATCCTTACGGTAAATTCCTTCTTACTGCACAATACGACCATGGTTTCATCGCATGGATTGCACTGGATCCTACAGGCAAATTTCAAAAAATGCGACACTACCAGCATACAGGTGCGTCAAACACCGTTCACGGTCGTCAGGATTCGGCCCATCCTCATTTCTGTGAATTCTCTCCCTGTGGTCGCTTTGCTCTGGTTCCTGATCTAGGCACGGACCAAATTTTCATCTATCGGGTTGATCCAAGCTTCGGCATGATCGAATTTCACCATGCCGTCGACACCATTCCAGGTTCAGGTCCCCGTCATCTTCGCTTCTCTCCTGACGGCAATCTCATCTACCTGCTCAATGAGCTCAATCTGTCGGTGAGCATTTTCAAATGGCAGGCGGGAGATGGTATTGCTCAACTCCTCAACAGCATCGAATGTTTGAGTGAATCCGAAAAAGCACAAGAGTCCTTCAATTCCGCCGCTGAAATCCTAGTTCATCCCAACGGTCCGTTCGTGTATACATCCAACCGTGGACACGACTCAATTTCTGTCTTTCGCGCCAATGTCGATTCATCCTCATTGCATCGCGCACAGGTCCAGCCGATACGCGGGGCATTTCCCCGAAACTTCAACCTATCACCAGATGGACAATGGTTGCTCGCAGCGGGTTCACATTCCAACAGCATATCAGTGCATCAAATTCACCCTGAAACCGGAAAACTCACCTATCAGACGGACAGCATCATTCAGGTTCCTTCACCAGTATGCATCGTATTTGCAAACCATCTCTAGCTTACTAGACCGCAGAAAACCGGAATCATCCATCAGTCCCGCAAGTCCATGCCATTCTTGCACAGCGGTGATATGCTCCCCCAAGCTCCACCACCCGGAGTTTCCATTCGCAGCCGTTCTCCAGGCTCGGCCTGCCAACCGTCCAAACCCTCACGGGGGTCCATCGATCCGTCCGTCCGGATTCTCAATTGATTGCCACAGACTCCTGCCCCACCTCCTTCACGTCCCTGCGGCTCGCAAGTCCGTCTCTGGCACAACAATGAAACCTGCATCGTTCGCAAAAATTCATATTCCCTCACCAACCCATCACCACCGTTCCAGCGTCCGATCCCACCAGATCCATGGCGTAGTGCAAAGCGCCAGATTCTCAGTGGATACCGATGTTCAAGGATTTCAGGATCGGTAATGGCGGTGTTGGTCATGTGGACATGCACTCCACTGGCACCCGGGAAACCCTTCCCTGCTCCTGCCCCTCCACCAATGGTTTCATAATACCCAAAACGGTCATCGCCAAAAAGCACATTGTTCATGGTACCCTGTCCCTGCGCAACCTGCCCAAACGCCAGCAGCAACAGGTCTACCACTCGTTGACTCGTTTCCACATTACCACCGACTACTGCCGGACACAGCGCTGGATCCGCAGGAAACTCTGGATTGAGGAAACATCGGGGCAGCACCATCTCGACCGGACGAAGCATGCCCTCATTCAAAGGTAGCTCCTCCGAAAGAAATAGCCGCATTACATAAAGAACTGCACTGGAAACGATTGCGGGAGTTGCGTTCAGATTTCCAGGGTGCATCGCTGCGCATCCGGTGAAATCAAGCAACAGGCGTCCACCTTCGACATGCCCCCGCAGTTCAAGCACTGTTCCATCGTCTAGCCTATCAGTTGCATGGAACTTCCGGTTTCCCATGCGCTTCAACGCTCGCACGCTTGCCTGCTCGGCAATCTCTGCCGCTGCCGCCAGAAAGTGCATCACCTGATCCACTCCCTCCTGTTCGATGAGAGCCTTCAGCAGCATCGCTCCCCGATGGTTCGCCGCGATCTGAGACTGCAGATCTGCAAGATTTTCTGCAATGGCGCGCGACGGCCATGCTGCGCTTCGGAGCAGGTGCTCCAAGACTGCAAAGCGCGGCGATCCACCTTCCACCAGATACTGGGGCTCGATGACAACTCCCTCCTGCGCAAGTGAACGTGCTCGAGGAGGCATCGATCCGGGTTGTATGCCTCCGATCTCCGCATGATGGGCACGGTTGGCCAGGATCGCAACACGCCGTCCATTGTGAAAGACTCCGGAAATCACGGTGA
This sequence comes from Puniceicoccaceae bacterium, assembly GCA_040224245.1. Classification (NCBI taxonomy): domain Bacteria; kingdom Pseudomonadati; phylum Verrucomicrobiota; class Opitutia; order Puniceicoccales; family Puniceicoccaceae; species Puniceicoccaceae bacterium. The sequence goes on from JBEGIR010000071.1 coordinate 65,679, forward strand.
CATCCGGAAGGTGCGAACCACCAAATGCGGGATGATTTGTGACGATCACATCACCGGGTCGCAGCGGGATTACTTCCAAAACCCGCCGTACACAGGTTCCAAGTGCTCCGAGATGTACCGGAATGTGTGGAGCATTGACCAACAATAAACCTTCCGCATCCAGTAGTGCACACGAATAATCGAGGCGCTCACGTATGTTCGTAGAGAACGCAGTACGGCGCAATTGTTCTCCCATTTCCTGCACCAACCCGTTGAAGCGATGCAACAAAATCTCTCGGGTCACTGATTCAGGGGCTGAAATTTCGCGTTGCGACACAAAAGTTGTGGCTTGGAATCGCTCGAGTCGCAGACTACCGCGATCACCTTTGATGCCTCTCCACCCTGGAGGAATCACCAATACACTGAACGCATCTGTCACCAATGCGGGTCCCTCAACCACAACTCCAACCTCGAGGTGTTCGCGTAAAAACACGGGAGTCAACAAACGGGAACCATGAAACCAGCTCTGAAGGGTGCGAACAGGCGTGGGAACGGAAGCACTGCTCGGATTCACCGGTGAAAAATTCTCAAGTGAATCCAGTATATCCGCAGTCCCCCATCTCATGCGCACGACCACCAGCTCCAACCGTACCGGCTGCGGAGGTTCATATCCGAAGATTTCACCGAATTTTCGAATAAACGCATCTTCCAGACTGCAATCTGCCTTGACGGTCAAGGTGGACTCCTGCCCCACCAAACGCACATCAAATTCAATCTGTTCCTTCAACCCGGACAGATCGCGCATTCCCTCCGACTGCAAAAACTGAAATGCTTCAGCTCGCATTTCGTTCAGCAACGATTCCTCCCTCTGACTCCAGCTCTCCATCGAACACAGCAGGGAACGCTCCCGGGTGCATGACACTTCGCTTGCCTGAAGTCCTGCTGCGCTGAGCAGCCCCGCATCACAAGGAGAAAGCACAGTTTGCATGCCCAACATATCTGCCAACTCACATGCATGCATTCCCCCTGCCCCCCCAAAGGCGACCAGCGCAAAATTTGCCGGATCATAGCCATCCCTCACGCTGATCTGCCGAATCGCCTGCGCCATGCGCTCATTGGCCAACTGTAACAAACCGGCCAACCACGCATCATCTTCGGGTTTACCGCGCAACTTCAGTGATGCCCATTCAGCTTCTTTCAACGAAATTGGGATTTGAAATCCATCGGGATCGAGACGACCCAGCAAGAGATTGACATCTGTTACGGTCAGCGGTCCACCGCACCCATAACATGCAGGACCCGGCATCGCACCTGCACTTTCGGGTCCAACCCTCACCCGATCCTGTTCCACTCGGCAAATAGAACCACCACCTGCTGCCACCGTTTCGATTTTCACACTACGGGCAAGGATGCGGGCAGCTCCGACCCGCTGTTCGGATTGATACGCAAAATCGCCATTCCAACGGGAAACATCCGTGCTGGTTCCTCCCATGTCCAGCGCAATGATTCGCTCAAGGCCCGCTCTCCTGCCTACTCTTACCGCACCGATAACTCCGCCCGCAGGACCACTGAGCAGACTGTCCACTGGACGAAAATTCGCTCGCGACAGCAGTTCACCCGCACTGGTCATTATACGAAGCTGTGCGGAATCCAAACCCCGCTCAACGGCATCAAGATAATCCCTCATCAACGGCCCCAGCGTTGCATCTACCAGAGTTGTTTCCGCCCGACGAAGATAGTGGATGAAGGGGCGAATTTCCGCCGATCCCGCCACATACGTAAAGCACCCCAGCCTTCGAAGATGATCCACCAGCATTTCTTCCATCTCAGGGAATCGATAGCTGTGCAACAGGACAACTGCGGCGGCAGTACACCCTGCTGCCTTTGCAGCTTCAATTCCCGCAAGCACCGTTTCGCAATGCCAATCGTAGGGTTGAATGATCTTGCCATCCAGTGCATGGCGCCCCGGAACTTCAATCACCCCATGATGCAGTGGCTGTGCTTTGACGATGTTCAGTGCAAAAAGATCGGGGCGGCGCTGGTCCCCGATCCTGCACAAGTCTGCAAAACCCTCCGAAACAAAAAAAGCAACTTTGGCTCCCTTATTCTCCAGCAGCGCATTCGTGCCACGCGTTGTGCCAAGGCGCATTTCAAGCGGCGGCATGGGGTCATTCCCACAGGTTCCCGTCAACAGCCTCGCTGCAAGCACCGGGGCCTCCCAGGGACTTCGCAACTCCAAAACTGCTCCCGGTTCCAGCCTGGGTGTCGCCCCATCGATCTCAAGTTGCAGCCAACCCTTTTCGCAATCATCATCTGCGATGCTCCCAAGACGATCATCATCGCACCACAGTTCAAAGCCACGGCAAAAACCAGGAACAGCTTTCCAGGAACTCTGCATTTGCAAGGTTCGGGAATCCCGCCAACCCTGAAAAGTGGCGCGAAGCGCACCATTCGACAACACCTTCAACCTGTGTTCCGACGCATCAGGAGCGACCGCAATGCAATCGGTAAACGTTCCACCCGTGTCCGCAGCAAAACGCCAGATATTGCTCAACTGCACCGCTGCCCGTCCCACCATCAACCCAGATTCGAATTTTATTCCTTCGCCAATAGAACCCGCTTCAATGCATTGCCATGCTGGAAAAGAAAACCATTTTCATTAAATTAAACACCGATTTGATGATTTTTGATGCTTTTTCAAACCACATCCTGCAATTTTTGATGATTTACTAACGGTTTTGAATGAATTCGATCACTTACTTCACCGATCAGGTAGATTGAACCCGTAACAACCAAAGCTTGTCCGGGCTTTGTCGGAATCGTGCACTGTTCGCAGCTAAACAGCGCATCAACAGTGGCATCCTGAATACTGCCCCGGTAATCTGACGGAACACACGCACGCAACTGCTCGAACCCGAGCGCGCGGGGCTGAGAAGGCTGCAGCAAATAGATTTCATCGGCGAACCGTGTCACCACATCCATCAGACTTCGGGCACGGTCTTCACCCAGTGAACCAACGACCATGACTGGCTTATGCCCTGTTTCCTCAATCAGACGCTGCAAATTCAGCTCGAGCATTCGCGCACCCTCCTCGTTATGAGTCGCATCGAGGATCATTTGCAACGCGGGTCGAAGACTCAGTGAAACAGTTTCCCATCGTCCTGGCCAATTCACTTGCTGCAAGCTCAAGGGTATCTGCGAAAGGTCGAGCGCGTATCGCCCCATCTCATTCTGCTGTAACACTTCACAGGCCAGTGTCGCCATCGCGGCATTGCGTCGCTGGTACTCACCGACTAGATTGCTTTGGGGGTAAGTGGCCAAATCGCGACCAAATCGATCCCGTATCGAGTATACGGTCGCATTGCATTCACTCGCCCGCTCTCGAATCACCTCCTCCGCTACGGCAGGAAGGTCACCCAAAATGACAGGAATGCCCGGTTTGAGAATGCCAGCTTTCTCCGCAGCAATGCGTTCCAGAGTATCGCCCAAAATCTGAGTATGATCGAGGCTGATAGATGTGATCACAGTCAAATCGGGTTGCAGAATATTGGTGGCATCCAAACGTCCACCCAAGCCAGTCTCAATCACAGCAACATCCACCGGGGTTTCAGCAAAGCACAGGAATCCCATCGCTGTCATGAACTCAAAAAACGATGGCCACTGCTCCGATGGAGTCGCATCATCGAGCAAAACCTTCACCATTTCCTGAGTATAGCGAACAATGGCAGATTCAGGCAGTATCGTTCGATTCACCTGAATGCGCTCGCCTTGGCGAATCAGATGTGGCGACGTATAGAGTCCTGTTGTGCGTCCCTGATCACGAAAAATTCGCTCCAGCATCGCACAAGTTGATCCTTTTCCATTGGTTCCAGCCACATGGATCGTTGGGATCCTGTGCTGCGGGTCCCCCAACAGCTTTGAAAAATGCCGCATGCGATCCAGTCCGTATTTGGCACCATGATATCTCAGGCTATATAAAAAATCACGCACGCCATCGTAGTCATGCAGTTGCTTTGCACTTTCAATGATATCATTCATGGGATGGTTGGCTCCCTTACCGAAGGCGACAAACTGTCGCGGTGACACATGCAAACACGCTTCAGGCCGAACGACGGCTGTAAACCTTAAGAAAAAATGCAATGCGTTTGCGCATCTCTGTTCGCGGCACAATCTGGTCGATCAATCCTGCCTTCAGTAGGAACTCTGCCGTTTGAAATCCTTCCGGAAGATCCTGCTGAATGGTTTCCTTGATAACGCGAGGCCCCGCAAATCCAATCAGCGCACCGGGTTCGGCGAGAATCAAATCCCCAAGGGTGGCAAAACTGGCGGTTACCCCTCCCGTCGTCGGGTTGGTGAGAACGGAGATGTAAGGCAATCCAGCCTGCGAAAGCCGGGCGAGTGCTGCACTTGTTTTCGCCATTTGCATCAGACTGAGGATGCCTTCGTGCATGCGGGCGCCGCCCGAGGATGATACGACAATCACCGCGCAACCTTCATCAGCGGCGGCTTCAATGGTGCGCGTAATTTTTTCACCTACGACCGAACCCAAACTGCCTCCGAGAAAGCGAAAATCCATCACAGCGATTCGCACATTCACCCCATCAAGGGTTCCCCTGCCACAAATCAGGGCGTCATATTCCTTCGTTTTGGCCTGATTCTCCGCCAGTTTTTTAATGTAAGCAGCGCCATTTGCCGAAAAGGAAAGCGGATCAGTGGGACGGATCTGTGTCTCCGATTCCACAAAAGTCCCCTCATCCAACAGCGCAGCAATGCGCGCCCGGGCATTGATCGGGAAATGATAGCCGCTTGAGGGAACGACCATGAGATTCTTCTCCAGGTCCTTGTGGTAGATAATCTCACCGGTTACCGGACACTTGGTCCACAGTCCCTTGGGAATGTCTTTCTTTTTCCGATAAGTAATCGTCGAATAACTGGGCTTGCTGAAGAATGCCATAATGATGCAAAATGAGTGACGGAGTAAAACCCCTCTCCTTCTCAAAATCAACCCATAACCCGCAAATGTTCGGTCCGGGGAATAATTTAAAGCCAATCGGATCGACTGTGAAATGGAGCCACCTGTCGGATTCGAACCGACGACCTATTCATTACGAATGAATTGCTCTACCAGCTGAGCTAAGGTGGCCGAAAACTAAAAACGATAGAGAACTTCAGCTTCCGATCAAAGCAAAATTTTCCCAAAATCATGCAATTGAACACTTGTCTCTGCCATCACGTGCATCGCATGCTTCCAATGGAAGCGTCCCTGTAAAAACCGAATTCACAAGAATGCAGTTTACAATAGTCTGACTGGCATGTTTACTGACTTTTTTCGCAACTTGAACACCAACCCAAACCCGTCAACCAGCACTGCCGCGGCCCCAACCGACCTAATCAAGCACCAATGGAACTCCTGATCGAAGTATTGGTTTTTGCTGCGACCCTTTACGGAATCATTGGAGTCGTGTTTTCAATCCTTTTTCTCCTGTTTGGAATTGAGGAGTCTGACCCTTGTGCCAAAGGAACGAGTCTACTTTTCAAAGCATTCGTATTTCCAGGATTGGTCATCTTCTGGCCGCTGTTTGCGATCCGATGGATCATTGGAGTAAAAACACCTCCCCAGGAACGCAACGCGCATCGCATTGCCGCAAAAACTTACCATACCCACGCATCGGATTGAGTTGCCATGATTCGCCCGCTTCGACGACGACACCTGTTTTTTTCTGTGATCATGGCATTGGGATTGCCGGGCTTGGTGATCTACGGATACCTGAGAGGAGTGCAGTCAGTTCCGATGATGGTGCTTCCAAAATTCGAACATGCGGAACCCTCCAGCTATCCACTGGAAGTATGGCACAAGGCCCACTTGTGGAAAAATTTCAGCGATCTCAATACACGCCTGCTGACCAATACAACGCCTGAGCATCCGCTTGCGGTCGAATTGACCTTTGGCGGCACGCTCTCAAATCCCGACATCCTTCTTTACTGGTCTCCACGCTCCTACTCTGCCCGCTCCGGCATCGGTGAAAGCATGCACCTGCTGGGCACCTTCACATCCAACGAACCCAGCATCTACCCACTGCCCGAAGTCGCCCGACACCGCGACGGTTTTCTGATCCTCTACAGCCTTGGTGAAGACAAAGTGGTTTCTGAAGCGCCCCTTGTGAACCCACTCAAATAACAACGCATGCCTGATCGTTCAAACTCGTCATCGCGCCGTGATAGCGGCCCACGTTCTCATGAGTGAAACCTACAAACCCGTCAAATGGAACCACTTTAAACGTGGACTGGATAACTACCTCTGGGTTGGCATCTCCACCTATCTGGTCCTCTTCACCCTGGCTTCGTTTGTATTTACTCCGACGATTTCACTCGAAATTCTGTTGATCCGCGCATTTGGAACGGCTGCCTACCTGCTGCTGCACATTGTTCTGGCAATCGGCCCCTTGTGCCGCCTGAACACTCGCTTCCTTCCCTTGCTCTATAACCGGCGCCACCTCGGGGTATCCTGTTTTCTGCTCGCTTTGATCCATGGGGTGATTGTCATTTTCACCTATCACATCGGTTCTGAGATGCATCCCATCGTGAGCGTCTTTGTGAGTGATTCGGGCACGACCATTGCCACCGCACCCTTTCAGACCTTTGGGGCAATTGCACTTTGCATCCTCGGACTCATGGCAGCCACCAGCCATGACTTCTGGCTTCGACACCTCTCTCCTCCGGTTTGGAAGACGTTGCACATGCTCGTCTATATCGCCTACGGCCTGATCATCGCGCACGTTGTTTTTGGGATTCTGCAAACCGAAAAACACCTCGTGTTCACACTGATCGTCTTTGCCGGTGTCAGCATCGTGTGCCTGTTACACTTGATTGCGGGAATCAAAGAACTGATCGAAGGCTTTCATGCACGCATGAACTCGGAAGATGATTTTGTGGAAACCATTTCCGTGGACGAGATTCCCGAAAATTGTGCCCGTACAGTGCAGTTGCACGGCGAGCGGGTCGCCATCTTCCGCTACAATGGCAAAATCTCGGCGATCTCCAATGTTTGCCAACACCAAAACGGGCCGCTAGGCGAAGGACGCATCATCAACGGCTGCGTAACCTGCCCATGGCATGGTCAACGCTACCGACCACAAGATGGTGCTGCCCCGGACCCGGGAACGGAGAAAGTCCCTACCTTTGAGGTCAAAATCATTGGTCGCCGCATCTGGATCAACCACAAACCGAATCTCCCCGGCACCTACGTCGAACCCGCGATCATTCCAGATCATGAAACATCGAACCCAGCCTGAATCAGAGTTTTTCATCGGCTCTGAACGTGTGGTGCCACCGCTCCAGCGCCGATTTCTCTACCATCGCCTCTTTGGCATCTTCGGCTTTGCCTTCGCGCTGGCTCTGCTGATCCCCGCACTTCAAAACCGTTACGAACCTTCCTTCCACCGCATTTTGAGCAACCATGAACTGGAGGGAGTTCTGTTCGACGATCCGGTTCCCTTCCTGATGGTTGACCGGCCCGGTAGCATCGGTGAATCCCAACAGGATGTTTCCACCTACTTGCTTGTTCATCCGGGGAAAAGTGGGTTCCCGCCCGAAACAGCTGCCTCACTGGATGGCAAAACCGTTCGCCTGCGGGGTTCACTGATGTTCAACCGATCCCAAACCGTGATCGAAGTGGATGCCAAAAACCTGCAACAAACTTCCTACGAAGACGAAAACCCTCCCCTTTCACTGACAAAAAAAGCCTTGGGACGTTATAAGCTGACCGGTGTGATTGTAGACAGTAAATGCTACTATGGCGCCTTGAATCCGGGATTTGGGAAAACCCACCGTGCATGCTCAGTTCGTTCCATCGCGAATGGCATTCCTCCGCTTCTGCTGGTTCACGGTGCCAACGGTGAAACCCTTGAGCTGCTAATCACCGGAAACGATGGTGAACCCATCAACGCAGACATACTCGAATTTGTGGAGGTGCCCGTTCGCATCACCGGAGATGTCTTTCGATGGGGAAACAAATACGTGCTGCGCACCGATGTTTCGCTCTTCGAAACCCTTCAACCCTGATGACAAGATCTCATCGCTGAGCTGAAAGCATTCTGGAAAGCAAGGCAGGGACGGGTTGTCCTTCGTCGCGAACTCACCCGAATCCACTGCCCTTGTTGTTCCTCAATACTTTTCTCAGTCCACACGGGTCATCGCATCGTCGACAATGGCAGTTTTGATGCGCTCAATCTCAACCGCAGTCTGCTGCTTGATCGAGGCGAGTTCTTCTGCATCGGCAACAGCTGCAGAAGCAAACACATAAAACTTAATCTTCGGCTCGGTTCCACTGCCCCGAACCGCGTACTGATATCCATTGGCAAGCTTGATCAGATAAAAATCCTGCGCGGGTATGCGCTTGCCATCGGCATCATGCAGTACGTCCCGTCCAAAATCCGTAAGGGATTCAACGGCAATACCCCCAATTTCAGTCGGCGCATTCTCCCGGTAGGAACGAAGGATATTTCGGATCTGCCTGGAACCTGACGCTCCCTCCAGATAGACATTTCCCAGCGTTTCCATGTGAAATCCGTAGCGAATGTAGAGTTCGTCGAGGTATTCCAAAATGGATTTCCCTCTGGACTTCAGCCATGCCGCGAGTTCTACCACCGCAAGGGTTGCCGCATTTCCATCCTTGTCGCGAACACTGTCGTCGCACAAGTATCCAAAACTTTCCTCGCCTCCAAATACATACCACGTGCTATGCTTCATGAGCAAAGCACGTTTGCTCGCCAGAGGCATACCGTCGTAGTCCAAGGCGATCCCCTCGGCAAGCATGGCGTCCTTGAGCTGCTGTTCCCAGTCCAGAAGCTTCTCTCCGATCCATTTGAAACCGGTAAGTGTATTGATCACCTTCAGTCCGTTTTCCCTGCCGATCTTCTCCTGCAGTGGAGTCGTCACAAACGTCTTGATCAGTGCTGCATTGGCCGATCCTTCTGGAGGCAGCACCCCCAGCTCTTTGAATCGCTCAATTCGGTAGGCAGCAAGCAACGAACCCGTCTGATTGCCCGAAAGGATCACATAATCACCCGAAGCATCCCTGACTGCCGCCGCAACGCGATCCGCATCCGGATCGGTACCGATCAACAAATCCGCGCCAACTTCCTTTGCCTTTTCCACCGCCATGCTGAGTGCTTCCGCATTTTCCGGATTTGGCGATTTCACCGTTGAAAAATTTGGATCAGCCTTCATTTGCACATCGACCACATCCACATCCAGGCCTGCGGCCTTCAGCATGGGAACCGACGCGATGGCACCCGTCCCGTGGATCGGAGTAAATACCACCTTTGGCTGTGCCTTTGCGATGATGTCAGGGTCAATCAGGGATTGACGGGTACTCTGCAGATACACCTTGTCCAACGCAGATCCAAGCGTCACCACGCGCTCTGTTTCCACCTCAAGGTATGCAGGCAAATCCTGCAACGCAACCTGCTGAACAGCCTCTACGATGCCTTCCGCATGCGGAGAAACAACCTGTCCGCCGTCCTCAAAATACACTTTGAATCCATTATCATGATAGGGATTGTGACTTGCCGTGATCATGGCACCACAATGTGCCCCCAGGTAGCGTACTGAAAAGCTCAGTTGAGGAGTGGAACGCGGACCGTCATAGATGTAGGCATTGCCTCCCATCTTGCACCAGGTCGATGCGCAGAGTTTTGAAAAATACGCGGAGTAGTGCCTCACGTCGTGTGCAATCACCAGAGTCGGAATCTCATGACCGCGCTCACTGGCATCCAGAAAACCACGCGTATAGCGAAACAGACCAATACAGGCGCGAATCAAATTAAAATCATTCAACAGATTGGATCCCACAGCTGCATGTGCTGGTGCCTCCGGTTCGGACTTTCCACCCCACTCAGCCCGTGTCACTTCATAGCTGATGGTGCGCCCACGAATGCCTCCGGTTCCAAAGGTCATGTACTGGTAGAAGCGATTGTTCAATTCATCCCAACGCTCAGAACCGATCAGTTCCTCAAGCGACTGCATGGACCAGTCGGGCAGGAAATCTGCCTCGATCCATTCCAGCAGATGATCACGTGTCGAATCGAGCAACGCCCCTTTTGCATGCGCCGCCTTAATTGCTTCTGTCAGGTTCATGTTGAATAATGATTAAAGGTTGATATCAGGTTTGACTGCTTTCGTTCACGAAGCCCAAGATCGAGTGCCATCAACGTTTGCCGCGCAGGTTCTGCATGGTATGCACACGCTGTTCGAGCAGGGCTTGGGTTCCAATGTCACGACGATGAAACAGGGGTCCCTTCAATCGGGAAACCTGTGCCTCGGCCAAAGCTTCCGCCTCGGCGATGCTTTCTCCCAGGGCCACCACCGCTGCCGTGCGGGACCCTGCACCCAACAATTTCCCATCGACGCAATCCACCGAACCCAAATACAAATCCACCCCACTGACGTCATCCGCATCCCATTCAAAGCCTTTGAGCGGTTGTTCCGGATAGCCTTCAGGCACCGCATACTTACAGACACTGGCCTTGGTCTGACAACCCGACTCCAGCTGATCCAGACGATCCTCAATCGTTGCTTCCAGCATCTCCACGAAATCACCCTCAAGCAGACTCATCAGATTCAGGCATTCCGGGTCCCCAAAGCGCGCATTGTATTCCACGATCATGGTGCCTTCAGCCGTCGCCATAAACCCGCCATACAGCACACCCTTGTAAGGTTGACCCACCTGCTTCCAAAGGGCTGCGGCAATCCGTTCATTCATCGAACGCGCCTGTTCGATATCGCTGTCGTCTAGAAAGGGAAGACTGTGATCGCTGTCAGAATACGACCCCATGCCGCCCGTGTTGGGACCGCTGTCCCCCTCAAATGCCCGCTTGTGATCCTGGACCGCCGGAAAATGCAGTAGCGTTTTGCCGCCACAAAGGCTGATCAACGAGAACTCGACACCGATCATCTTCTCTTCAATCACCACTTCACCTCCGTCTGCAATGAGTGACTCCACATACTCCATCGCTTCGGCGTGACTGTGCAGGTGATCTCCGGCTACCTTCACACCCTTCCCTCCCATCAGCCCATTGGCTTTGATCACATAGCGATCACCCAATCTGCGGAGAAAATCCTCAACGCCCTCCATCGACCTGAACGTCGCATAGGCGGGACATCCTCCGATCTTGTGATCGCGCAACAGGTCACGCGTGAAGGATTTGCTCGTCTCCAAACGAGCAAGGGCCTGAGTCGGTCCAACAACCGGAATGCCCTCTTTCCAAAGTGCGTCCGCAACTCCCGTTTCAAGCGGTGCTTCCGGTCCAATGATCGCGAGTGTTGCCCCCCGTTTTTTTGCCCACCCCGCGACAGCTTGCCCGTCGGTGATGGTTCCCACTATCATCTCACTGGCAAGTGCAGCGATGCCCGGATTTGAATTCGAGGCAAATACCAGCAATTCCACTGGTTGCGGAGAGCGATGAATCGCCTTGGCCAGAGCGTGTTCCCTGGCACCCGATCCTACAAGAAGCAAGCGTTTATTCGTATGGGTCATGGTGTCGGTCTGATTCGGACAATACCAAGCGCATTATTCAACGGGTGCTCACTTCAAGGCAAAGGCATTTTCTCAAAAAATACAGAATGAAACCGCGCAGCACACAGCTCGCAGCGCACACATCACGTCAAGGTTACCGATGTTCCCAGTTGAACAGAGTGGAGCGTAAAATCCTCTGCGTAAAGCTACTCAGATCGGACTTCCCCTATCCAGGGATGCGGAAGCGTTTGCGCAAACAAGATGAACAGAATCTTGTTCAGCAGCCAATACATCGCCACCGGAAGGAACAATACCTGCACCACAAAAATCCCGATATACAGCCCCATGATAGCAGTCATGTGATGATAAATCTCCACAGCATGCAACAGCAGCAGCGCCATGGTGATCTTCAACTGAGCAGTCTTCTCATTCATCATGCGCACGGGTTCGGAGAACACATCGCCCAAGCCCTTGATCTGGGGAGTCTCAAATTCAGTCAACCCCTGCAGCTCTTTGACGACCGGTTCCATCTGCTCCCGATGCTCCTGGATTTGCGGAAAAAACAGCCGCTCATTGAGTTGATGTGCCAGCACAGCAGAACATGGTAAAAACAAGCGAACCACAAAAAGGAACAGTGAAATCTTGCCAAACAAGTTGCGGTAATGGCGAATTACCGGGTTTTGAAACAAGGACAATACGCCCATGACTCCCAACGTGATTCCCAACACAAAAAAAGCGAACTCCTGCGCAACCTCGTATACGATTTTCTGCGCAAGCAGGGACACGATCGCGGTGACCAGAACAGTTGACATGCGCTCGGTCAGGTCGTCCAGCGGATCCAGTACCTGTCCGACTGCCATGGATACACCAATGCCAGCTGGCTGCAGTTGAACCGATGATTCCTTCACCACGGACACTCCCGCATTGATCAGCCGGGCTGTGCCATAGGAAACCGACGCCTTCAGCACCGAATCCTCAAAATAGGAGTCCGCGATGGGGTCGAGCCACTCCATGCGTTGCGGAGGGAACAGCGCCAGCCAGAGGCCAGCCAGAATACAGACGATAGCCATCCCCCATCGCTGAAACCAGCGACGCAGGGCGCGTCTGCGAGGATTGGAAGAAGAACCAGTGGATGAATGTGGGACAGACATGACTCAAACAGGGACTGCAAACTGCATGCACAGCGCGCGCAAAGTCAACGCTCAATCCCAGTTTAAGGATGCACGCCCAGCACCCTTCAACCGAGCCTTCAATAACTGCGTCCGCCCGTCTTTTTCTCGAAATAATTGATGAAGGCCCGATTGAGCACACGATACCCTCCCGGCGTCGGATATTCACCCGTGAAATACCAGTCACCCGTATGCTCCGGCAAGGCTTCATGAAGTGCATCAATGGTCTGATAGACGATCTGCAATTCACCGTCCCAACCCTCCACCTGGGGTCTGACCAACTCCGAAATTTTTGCCGAAATCTGTTCCGTGGTGAATGCGTCATAAATCCGCGCCACCTTATTCCCGAGCATGTCACTGGGAAGCGATTCCTGTGCCTTGCATTCCCGGTACACATCCTCGATCAGCTGTGTTTCCCCTGCCTCACGCAACAGTTCCGTAGCCGCTTCAAAAGCGATGAATTTTTCGATCTGAGACATGTCGATGCCATAACAGTCCGGGTAGCGAATTTGCGGTGCGGTCGACACGATCACGATTTTGCGCGGGTTCAGTCGGGCAAGGATGCTGATGACAGATTTGCGCAAGGTGGTGCCCCGAACGATGGAATCGTCCACACACACGAGAATGTCTTTGGGTTCCACCGTACCATACGTGATATCATAGACATGCGATACCAACTCCTGTCGACTCCCCTCCTGACTGATAAAAGTGCGCAACTTGATGTCCTTGTTTGCCACCTTTTCCGAACGCGGCCAATTGCGCAGGATTACCGAATCGAGAAATTCTTCGGTCAGTTTTCCGCGCGAAGCCTCTTCCAGAATCGCCTTCTTGACCTCAAGTCGGCGACGCAGGCGAAGCTCCTGAATCATTCCCTTGTATGCAATCTCCGCTGTGTTCGGAATGTAACTGAACACCGTGTTTTCAAAGTCATTACCGATGATCTCTTCAATCGGTCCGGCAAGCTTCGCACCCAGCCGCTTGCGATCCTCATAGATGTCGAGGTCGTTCCCGCGTGAAAAATAGATGCGTTCAAAGCTGCACGAACGTTTGGGTTTTGGCTCTCGAATCGTCTGTTGCAGGATGCGACCGTCCGCCTTGATCACCAGAATATCACCCGGAGGAAACTCGCGAATTTCCTCTGCCTTTTTCCCAAAAACCGTCATCAGAGGTGCGCGCTCCGAAGCACAGGCCAGGACCTCCTCATCCTGCATGTAAAAAAGCGGACGGATGCCCCATGGATCCCGAATCATGAACGCATCTCCATTTCCCAAAAACCCCGCGATCGAATATCCTCCATCCCACTTGCGACTGGCGGCACCGATGATGTGGGCCACATCGAGATCCCGGCTGATCTTGTTCGTGATGTTTGCGCCGTTTTCTCCCTCAATTTCACGATAGGCCCGATAGAGACGATCGTGCTCATGGTCGAGTTCAAAACCAATCTCCTCCAGGATCGTCTGCGTGTCCGTATCGAAGATCGGGTGTTGCCCCATCGCGATCAGGCGATCATTGAGTTCGGGCGTATTGGTCATGTTGAAGTTGCCCGCCAGCATCAAATTCTTGGTCGGCCAATTGTTCTTGCGGAAAAACGGGTGGCAGGAACTCTCGCTGTATCCACCCGACGTGCCGTAGCGCAGATGCCCCAGATACACTTCACCGGCAAAATCAAAATGGTGCTTCACCGAGGCCACATGCTCCGGGTCAATCACCCCGCGCTCCAGTAGCTTGTTATACTGTTTCAAGCCCTTGCGGAAGACTCGCGCAAGTGGATTGCTCTTGATGCTGCGCTCCCGAAACATGTAGGGAAGTCCGGGCTGCACATTGAGCTTCACACAACCAATACCCGCCCCATCCTGACCGCGATTGTGTTGTTTCTCCATCAACAGGAAGAGCTTGTTGTAGGCCCACAGCGGAGACGCATACTTCGTCTTGTAGTGAGCGAGAGGTTTGAGCAGGCGAATCATCGCCACGCCACATTCGTGCTTGATCGGATCACTCATGGAATCGGGTCCTCAGGGTACCAATGTCGAAAACGATATGCCGGACTCAGGCGAGTCGACAGAGCGTGTCCGTCACCGGATTGTGGAAAATGTGGGTTTTGACCAGTGCCTGCCAGTCGACTCCCTTGCCGCTCTGATCGGTCAGACGCCAGATCGTGCGCTGTCGTATCTGCCGCAGATGGTTCATCGCAAAGCGTTTTTTCAGGGTTTGCAGGCGCATGGCCGCGACCGGATTGACCGGAGAATCGACCAACAGGGTGATTCCCTCCGGTGTGGGATGCTGCACTTGATCTATCGCGTCGATCCACTCCTTGTTTGTATTCAACAATTCCCCCGATGCAACCAGGGCCTGATGTTGGGCAGAACTGAGAGGAGCCTCTGCCTGCAGGCTCCACAGCACCCAGCGCTCCACCGAGATGGCATATCCCTTTTTCTCGAGCGCATCTTCGATCGAACAGGCCGTATTGTCGGTGATGATCAACTTCACCGGCAGGTGCTCGAACTCTGGCTCCAGCTTCCCCATCGCAATGGCATCTTCATTCTGCGCGCGTGTGGGTTCCTTCAGCTCGGTCGTATCGAGCGAAATTCGATCATATTCCCGCATGTATTCACCGATGGACTCAAAAATCACGTCCCCCTCAGACACACGCTCCGGATGCGGCATCATCGCCATCACGTTACCAGCTACATTGGTCACTGCCGCCACATTTCGCTCGGATCCGTTCGGATTCACGGGATAGTCCACTACCCGTTCACCAGAGGCGTCCACATAACGAAATGCGAGCATGCCCAACTCTTCCATCTGGTCCGCAAGCGTGGGTTCAAACAGAAAGCGACCTTCCGCATGTGCAAAAGGCACCCGGATGCGATCTTTCGCCCCCAGTTTTCGATTGAAGGCATTGCGCCCGGATTCAAGTCCGGTTTGAAGGTAGCAGTGGTCGTTGTAATAACCGACGCCCACCAGCCGTCCCTGGCGCTCCATGCGATTGGGCGCCAGCACCATGCCAAGGTGCCGACTCCGGTAACCCGGAACCAGCCCTGTTTCCACGAGAATCTGTGCCCCATTGCAGATGCCAAGCACAACCTTGCCCGACGCTGCCTCTCGGGCGATCTCCTGCATCACAGGTTCGAGCGAAGCAATGACACCTGCTCGTGAGCGGTCCTCATACGAAAATCCGCCCACAATATAATAGCCTGCATAGTTCCGCAGGTTTGCCACCGGAGCGTTCCATAAAAATGGTTCACAGGCAATACCCGCTCTTCGCAGCGCAAATATGGACTCGTCTTCACAGTTACTCCCCGGAAACTGCACGACTGCTATCGTTTTCTCCATGTATCAATTCGTTTGAATTCACTGAACGCAGGTTTTCAACCCCTCTCTTTCAACACCACTTTGCAATCTCCCGGCACGATGGAACCAATGCGATAAGCATCATAGCCCGCCGCTGCGACCGTTTCGATCAACTGGGATGCCTGCTCAGCGTCAACCACCCAGGTCATGCCAATGCCCATGTTCATGGCGCGAAACATTTCATCACGCTCCACACCACCCAACTTTGAAATCAGATCAAAAATCGGGAGCACTGGCCAGGTTCCCAGCTGAATCTCGGCCTGACAACCCTCAGGCAACACGCGGGGAATGTTGTCATAAAATCCTCCTCCCGTGATGTGCGCCATGCCATGGATGCGAATGCCTGCAGCATCTGCAGCGGCAAAGGCCGGATAATAGTTGCGGTGAGGCTCGAGCAGTGCCTGCCCCAAAGTCATACCGAGGTCGTTGTGATGAACGGTGAGATCCAGCCCCGCGATTTCCAGAAGCACCTTGCGCGCCAGCGAATACCCATTGGTGTGCAATCCACTGGAGGCGAGCCCCACAATCACCTGTCCCGGTTGAATCGAGGCCCCCGTGATCAGCTTGCGTTTTTCGACCACACCCGTGATCACTCCGACAATGTCAATCTCCCCTTTGGCATAGGTCGGTGGCATCTCTGCGGTCTCCCCTCCGACCAGAGAAACTCCACTCTCGATACAGGCATCTGCCATGCCTCCGACAATCTCTGCCACAACTGCGGGTTCGAGTTCCTGGCTGGCCACATAGTCGAGAAAGGTGATGGGTTTGGCTCCGTGAACCAGGATATCATCGCAGGCATGGTTCACAATATCCTTCCCCAGCCCGGCAAACTGGCGCAGCTTGCATCCCAGGGTCACCTTCGTGCCCACTCCATCGATACTCTGGATGAGCACTGGTTCATCATAGCCTTTCAACACCGCGCCAAGGTCGATCATCGAACCAAAACTGCCGATGTCCGCCATCACTGCGGGGGAAAAGGTCGAGCGGACTTTGCTCTTGATGCGGGCAACCACTTCCATGCCTGCATCGATGTTTACGCCAGCCGACTGATACGTCACTTTGTTGGCTTTTTGATCATTCATAAGGGGAAAAATGCAGTGGGTTCGATAGGCCGCTCCTGTGCCGATCAGAGATTGTCGAGTGCCGTCATCCAACGGTTTTTCAATCCAGCCATATCCGGCAATCGAATGCCCTGAATCTCACAATTGCCTCGGTTCACGGTCTCTCCGATTTTTTGAAATTTCACGTGCCGCTCGTTCAGCAGGGTTTCCACTTCATCTGCATGCGCACGCGATACCTCCATCACAAATCCGGGACTTTCATTGAACAGCAGGAAATCCTTGCGCAATCCAGACTGCATCCATACCCGGCACTCAAATTCGCCATGAAAGCACATCCACGCCAGGGCTGCCGCCAATCCCCCGGGACCCACAGCCTTGCACGCAAGGACTCGCCCCTGATCGATGAGATCGGTCACCACGTTGACCTGATTGCCAAATTCTGCAAAGCCCACCGTTGGCATGGGAGCACAGTCACGCCCAATCACTTCCTGATACACACTCCCGCCCATGCGATCCGTGATCGTGCCCACATGGAAGAGGATCGAACGCTCTGCCTTGAATCCCGGTGTCACCGCCCGATCCACGTGCTCAAGTCGGCCAACACAACCAATCATGGGACTCGGGGGAATGCTTCCTTCCCTCGTCTCATTGTAGAGGGATACATTGCCAGCAACGACCGGAATCGCATGATCCGGGTGCGCCTTCAGTCGAATCTCGCGGCATGCGTCGGAAATGCCGCGAATCGCTTCCACGAATTCCCCCATCTGACTGGGTTTTTCAGGGTTTCCAAAACAAAGGCAATCCGAAATCGCAATGGGAGCAGCTCCGACCGACGCAAGTTTCGCAACTGCATCCACAACTGCCATGGCAGCGCCCCAGTAGGCATCAATGCGACCCCAATGCGGATTTTGGGCCATGCTCACGGCCAAGCCCACCTGTCGAATACTCTCGGGATAGCGCTCCGCATCGAGATAGGGACGCAGCACGCCAGCATCAGCCTGCCCACGTTCAATGACCACCAGCCCCTGCACCTGTTTATCATACCGGCGATACACTCCATGCTTGCTCGCAACATCCGGATGCGTGATCACTTGCTGGATGATTGCAGCATAGGAGGCAGGTTCATCATATGCGATTTCATCACGAGGGGAGCGGGAATAGTGATGCTCGCGATGATAGATCAATCCCTCCGTGACGTCCTTTGCCTGGGCCTCGACAATCACCTGCCCCTTGGCGGTGACGCGGTACAGAGTATCCCCTCGAACACTGCCGACCACCGACGCGCGGGCACCGTGTGAAACACTGGGAAAGTCAAACGTTTCGTTGTAGTGCTTGAGAACGGTCTCGACAAGATCTTCCGGTACCGCCCACATGAATCGCTCCTGCGTTTCCGAGCAAAGCTTCACCGCATCGGGGAGATCATCCATGCTCACGTGCACAGCGTCCAGATCCACATCGGCACCATATCCTGCCGAATCAGCCAACTCCACACTGGCACAGGCAATCCCGCCCGCACCCAAATCCTTGAACCCCACGCGATGGATGTGTCCATTGGCCTTGAGCCATTCGACCAGCGCATAGGTTGCCTTGAGGATGTGGCGTTCGAGAAATGCGTTGGGTTCCTGCACCGCCCCTTTGTTCTGCTCCTTCTTTTCCTCTTCGAGTTCGAGTGAAGCAAAACTTGCGCCTCCGAAGCCGCTGTTGTCAGTCGGCTTGCCCACCAGAATCAACTTGTATCCCGCACCTCCTTCGGGAACGGATGAATGGATGATTTCATCCTCTCGGATTGTGCCAAGTGTCAACACGGTCACCAGGCAGTTGTCGTTGTATCCTTTGTGATAATAGACATCGCCCACCACATTGGGAATTCCCAACGGATTTCCATAACCCGCAATCCCGGAAACAACGCCATTTGCAATCCACTGTGCCTTTGCATTTTCGAGCTCCCCAAAGCGCAGTGCATCTCCAATGGCGATCACTTTTGCGCCCATGCAGCAAACATCCCGCACATTACCTCCCACCCCGGTGGCCGCTCCTTCGTACGGAACGATCTGTGAGGGATGGTTGTGCGACTCATGACTCACCGCAATGCCGTATCGCATGCCGTTTTGATCGCGGGCAAGTTCCACAATTCCAGCATCTTCCTTCGGTCCGAGTATCACTCCGGGTCCATCTGTGGGAAACAATTTCAGGAACGGTCGGCTGCTTTTGTAGGAGCAGTGTTCCGACCCCTGGATCGACCAAAGCACCAGTTCCGAAACTGACGGTGGACGCTTGAGAATCTCAAACTGCACTTTCCGAACTTCTTCAATTTTCAGTGACAGCCGATACTCCGCCAAAATGGATTGAATTTCCGCGTCCGTTTTTCCCTCAAAGTCGATGCACTCCGATGTGAAAGTCATACCCCTAGCAAGCATTGCGATTCCGATGTGTCGAGCCATTTTTCCGTTCACATCAACAGCTGCGAATCCCAACGGGCACAGCTGCTCCTCACCCGAAAAAAACAAGACAGAGTGCAGCCCACTTCATGGGCTTCGCCGGGTTTTCCAAATTCCGTTTCGACAAAACAGGAAAATTGCCTCACATTACCCATCGTCAGTTCAACTGCTCCAGGACTCGTCAGAGGAGTCCCAACTCAAACATCATGGAATTCATCCTTAGTTTTCTGAAAAATCCGATTTCGATCGCGGCCCTCTCCGGCCTCGGTGTAGGCCTGCTGTTATCCCTCTTCATCCTCATCAAAACCCGGATCTACCGGCGCGAGCTGGATGACGAAATCGCGGATGCCCGCTATGACTACCGACGCCTGGAGGAACAGATGAATGCCCAGATGCGGATCAGTGCCAAGGCGCAGGACGAGCTGCAGGCACGTATTGACGAGCAACAACAGCGCATTCATCACCTGCAGACTTCGCTGGAGACCTTGTCACAGAAGCCGGGAAAAAAAGAACTTCGGCAGCTTCAGCTCTACGAACGCACCCTTGAACTCATGGAACAACGTTCCCCCAACGCCATGCTCTCCTGGGAAAATGCACAAACCGAAGCATTGGAACAGATGGCAGCCATTGACAAGGGATTGAAACCCATGCTGCGCAAGGTGTTCAAATCGGAATGATTCCGG
This sequence comes from Puniceicoccaceae bacterium, assembly GCA_040224245.1. Lineage (NCBI taxonomy): Bacteria > Pseudomonadati > Verrucomicrobiota > Opitutia > Puniceicoccales > Puniceicoccaceae > Puniceicoccaceae bacterium. Next base: position 85,875 of record JBEGIR010000071.1, read on the forward strand.
CACGAGGCAACGACTGGTTTCCGCTTACCTGAACCCGATTTTCCCTTCCATGCAGACTCACGAATCCATCGTCATCGGTGCTGGCATCTCAGGGTTGCTCTGTGCTCAGGCCCTGCACGATTCCGGCGTCGATGTGCTGGTAATTGAAAAAGGCCGTGGAGTCGGCGGTCGAATGGCCACCCGACGCTTCGCAGGTGGACGTGCCGATCATGGAGCACAGTTGTTTACCTCCCGCGATCTGCGGTTTCAGATGATCGTAGACGAATGGCTGGGGGAGAAAGTTTGCAAGCGCTGGTATGTGTCCAAAGGCTGCGAACTCGGTGCTCAAGGCTACGTTCGCTACTGCGGTCGCACGGGCATGACGGATGCCCCCAAGTGGATCGCGCGCAATCTGCAGGTAAGCAAGGAGACTCTGGTCGACCATGTGCACTACGACGCTTCATCCCGCAGTTGGCAGATCACGGTGCAGGGCGAGCTTGCCTATGCCTGCCAAACCCTCTTTCTCACCGCTCCACTTCCCCAATCCCTGACACTGCTCGAAGCAGGTGACAGTCCTTTGGAAGTGAGCCTGCACGACGAACTCAAAGGGATTCGCTATCACCGTGGCATCACGATCATCGCGCAACTCGATGGTCCCGCCCAACTGTCAGAAACCGGGGCAATTCGCATCAATGATGCTCCGATCACCTGGATCGGTGACAATCAGGCCAAGGGCATCTCCCCGGATGTCCCGCTGATTACGATCCACGCAACACCTGGTTTTGCCGACAAGCACTGGGAGAGTCCCGACGCTGAGCGTGCTCCTCTCTTGATCGAGGCCGCCCGCCCTTACCTGAAATCCAATGTGATCGATTGGCAATGCCACCGTTGGGGCTATTCCTTTCCCATCAACCCCTGGCACGATGTCTTTGTCGAAGATGCAGATCGAAGTCTGTTTCTCGCTGGCGATGCCTTCGGAGGACCTCGGGTCGAAGGTGCCGCACTCTCGGGTCTAATGGCCGCAGCAGAGTTTCTCGACAAACGCTCCCGACGCCCACTTCGAAGTTGATCAGCGCGATAATGCGCTTCCCAGTGACCTCACATCCAGTCCCGATGCCTCCTGAAACGCAGCCAGCCTGAATTCTGGAAGAATGGCAAAGAGGTGATCAAAGATATCGGACTGGATCGCTTCGTAGTTCACCCAGTTTGTGTCCTTCGAGAATACATAGATCTCGATAGGAAGACCCTTGGATGTGGGCGCCAACTGACGCACCAGAAAGGTCAGTTTATCATGAATCTGCGGATTTGCTTTCAGATAGGCCACACAGTAAGCGCGGAAGGTCCCGATATTGGTAAGTGAACGTCCGTTTCTCGGGAAATCCATGATCCCGTTCTCCTTGTTAAAGGCATCAATTTCCGCAATTTTCTGATCCACATAGTCACGGATCAACGTGATGGAGCGAAAGTGATCGATCATCTCCCGGTCAGCAAAGCGAACCGTGCTCAGATCGATCATGAGGGAGCGTTTGATGCGACGCCCACCCACTTCGCGCATTCCACGCCAGTTTTTGAAGGATTTTTGAATCAGGTCGTATGTCGGAATCGACGTGATGGTCTTGTCCCAATTCTGTATTTTCACAGTTGTCAGCGAGATGTCCGTGACATCTCCATCCGCCCCGTGCGCTGGCATTTCGATCCAGTCTCCAACCCTCACCGTGCGATTGACCGAGATCTGAATTCCGGCCACAAGTCCCAGAATCGCATCCTTGAAAATCAGCAGCAGGACAGCGGTCAGCGCACCGATACCTGATAGAAAATAGACCGGTGTCTTCCCCAACAGTACCGAGAGAAAGAAAATCGCACCCACGAGAAAAACCACCAGTTTCACCGCCTGCACGAAGCCCTTGATTTCGATGTCCTTCGATATGGGCAGCAGCCCATAGAACCCCATTCCTGCATTGAGCAGTGAATCCACCAGCAACAGCAGCGTCACGATGAAGTACAAATTGCACACGGTGGTGATCAATTGTCCCAGCGGGACACCACCCACATTCATGTTCCCAAAAAAGACTTGAGACAGCAGAATGAAGGCAACCGAAATCCCTAGATTGACTGCCCAGGTGAAACACCCATGGCGTGTCAGCACATCATCCCAGCGAAAGCGTGTCTTCGCCGTGAGTTTCTGCACCAGGACCTGCACGTACTGCTTTCGCACATAAACCAACGCAAATACAATCAACAGAAATACCAGCAGGGTCATGCCAAATGCAGAATACCATGCCAGCGCAGGTCCGATGCCCCGATCCATCAGGGCATGCGCAAGGGTCTGAGTCAGAAAGGGTTTGAGATCAGCTTCAGTTTCCATCGCCTGCCATGCAAGCCGAGCGCGAGCGCTCAATCAACCGAAAAACAACCGACACAATACCTGAAGCTGCCCCTACAACCGGGCCGGAACAGGATGCCCTTTGATCTCCGCAAGGTAGCGCTCAATCACTTCCATCGGCAACTCGTAGTCTTCGAGGCGCCCTTCGAGGTATTTTTCGTAACCGACGAGATCCATCATGCCGTGACCGCTGAAGTTGAATACAATCACACGCTGCTTTCCTTCCTCCTTGGCCTGTTTTGCCTCGCGAATGGCAGAGGCGATCGCGTGCGTTGTCTCCGGTGCAGGAATGATGCCCTCCGTTTTGGAAAACAGCAGGCCCGATTCAAAACACTCCAGTTGATGGATCGCCTGCGCTTCGATCAACCCCTGCTGCACCGCAGCACTCACCAGCGGAGCCATGCCATGATAGCGCAGTCCACCCGCGTGGATGGGTTCCGGAATGAAGCGATGCCCCAAAGTGTGCATGGGCAGCAGCGGCGTCATCCTTGCCACGTCACCATGATCATAGGAAAAGGGGCCTTTCGTCAGCGTCGGACAGGAAGCAGGCTCAGCCGCAACGACTCGAATGGCATCACCGTTGATCTTATCATGCAGAAAGGGAAAGGACAAACCCGCAAAATTGCTTCCACCGCCTGCACACCCAATCACCACATCCGGTCGCGTCTCGCCAAATTTCTTCAGTTGAATGCGCGTTTCCAGTCCAATGATGCTCTGGTGCAGCATCACATGATTGAGCACGCTGCCCAGGGCATAACGCGTCTGTCCGGTCGCATCGGACACGGCCTGTTCCACCGCTTCCGAAATGGCGATGCCCAACGATCCGGGTGTATCCGGATACTGTGCCAGGATCGAGCGCCCTGCTTCGGTTTCCATACTCGGACTCGCCACACAAGTTCCGCCCCAGGTTCCCATCATCATCTTGCGGAACGGTTTCTGGTCAAAACTGATGCGTACCATGAAAACCTTGCACTCCAGGCCGAGCAATGCACAGGCAAAGGAGAGTGCACTTCCCCACTGCCCTGCCCCCGTTTCCGTCGTGATGCGCTTGATGCCAAAGGTTTTGTTATACCATGCCTGGGCAACTGCCGTATTCGGTTTGTGACTTCCCGCCGGAGACACACTCTCGTTCTTGTAATAAATCTTTGCAGGCGTACCCAATGCCTCCTCCAGAGCATAGGCGCGGACCAGCGGAGTGGGACGCCACCGGGCCAGCAGTTCCAGAACCGGTTCCGGAATGTCAATCCATCGATCTGTGCTCACTTCCTGCTCGATGATGTTCATCGGGAATACGGGTGCCAGCATCTCCGGTGAGATGGGCTTTCCGTCAGGTCCAAGCGGAGGATTCATCGGAACATCAGCTGCCAGGTTGTACCACTGGCGCGGCATTTCCTCATCAGAGAGAACGATCTTCTTAATTCGACTCATGAGCGGGTAAACGTGGGGTTACAGGCCAAAAACAAACAGATTGCACATCCTGCTGTCAATGGACATTCCCTCGTCGTTGAGGGGTAGAAAATTTCAGATTCACGAAGACAAGAAAGAACCAGCCCCACTGCTGAGGCTGGCCCTTTTTCGAATTGCGATAACAAAAACGTTACGCGTTCTTGAGCTTGGATTCGAGCGAATCGAGGAAATCCTTCAGCTCTTGCGGAAGCTTGTCACCAAACTTCGGGTAGTGATTGGCACGGATATCTGCTACTTCCTTCTTCCAGCCCTCAATATCGATGGCAAGCAGTTCGTCCATATCCTCTTCCGTTACTCCCTCAGGCAAGCTGATCTGCCCCTTTGCCGGCATTTTGCCGATCGGCGTGTCCACTGTCTGGGCCTTGCCTTCACAGCGATGGAAAATGTATTCCAGAACCCGGGAGTTTTCACCAAAGCCGGGCCAGAGCCACTTGCCATCATCGGTCTTGCGGAACCAGTTCACGAAGAACACCTTGGGTAACTTAACACCTGCCTGCTTGCCGAGATTGATCCAGTGCTGAAAATACTCGCCCATGTTGTAACCACAGAAGGGCAACATCGCCATCGGATCGCGGCGGATCGTGCCAGCGGCCAGGTCGAGCGCAGCTGCAGTGATCTCCGAACCGACAATGGAACCCATGAATGTGCCATGCTCCCAGCTGTCAGCTTCGTGAACCAAAGGAATCACCGACGGGCGGCGTCCACCAAAGAGGAAGGCATCAATCGCAACTCCCTTCGGGTCCGCCCAGTTGTCCGCAATGCAGGGACAGTTGGCAGCCTTTGCTGTGAACCGCGAATTCGGGTGCGAGGAAGGTGTGTCCGCAGTTTTTGGATCCCACTCGTTGCCCTTCCAGTCGATGAGTTTGCCGGGGGCATCGTAGCCAATTCCTTCCCACCAAACATCTCCATCTTCGGTCAAAGCCACATTGGTGAAAATGGTATCCTTCTCGATGGAACGCATCGCATTCGGATTCGAATCCATCGAAGTTCCCGGAGCCACTCCAAAAAATCCTGCCTCAGGATTGATCGCGTAGAGTTTACCGTCATCTCCAAACTTCATCCAGGCAATATCATCGCCCACCGTTTCAACCTTCCAACCCGGAATGGTCGGAACGAGCATGGCCAGGTTTGTCTTGCCACAAGCACTCGGGAACGCAGCCGCCACATGCTTCACCACTCCTTCAGGGCTGGTAAGTTTGAGAATCAGCATGTGTTCAGCCATCCAGCCTTCATCCCGCGCCTGCGCCGATGCGATGCGAAGCGCCAGGCACTTCTTGCCGAGCAGGGCGTTTCCACCATATCCCGATCCATAGGACCAGATCAGGCGCTCCTCGGGAAAATGGGCGATGTACTTCTTGTCGAGCGGTGCACAGGGCCACAATCCCCCATCGCTTTCACCTTCGGCAAGCGGCTTGCCAATGGAGTGCAGACAGGGAATGAATTCGCCGTCCTCTCCCAGTGCCTCAAGTACTTTCGTGCCAACACGCGTCATGATGTGCATGTTGATCACCACGTATTCACTGTCCGTCAGCTCCACGCCGATCTTGGAAATCGGAGAGCCGACAGGCCCCATCGAGAAGGGAATCACATACAGAGTACGACCCTTCATGCAACCCTTGTAAAGGCCGCGCATGGTTGCCTTCAGTTCCTCCGGATCGATCCAGTTGTTGGTAGGTCCAGCAGCTTCTTGGGTTCGCGTTGCAATGTAGGTGCGGTTTTCAACTCGCGCCACATCACTCGGATCCGAACGGAAAAGCAAACTGTTGGGGCGCTTCGCCAGTCTGACGGCAAGGCCAGATTCAACAAGAACATCAGACATGCGCTGGTATTCTGCTTCAGAGCCATCGCACCAAACGACCTTGTCGGGGGTCGTCATCGCGGCACATTCATTTACCCATTCGATGAGCTTCTTGTGGTTAGTTGGTAGACTCATATTCTCTCCAGTGATAGATTTGTTTCTCTGTTATCGATTCGTTTAGGTAAGAAAAAAGGCCACATGACCCCACAATTCACTTGCGAGCAATGTGGCCTTTTTCCCGACTGCCTCGAAAGACCTTCGGTAAAACTTCCGTTTGTGCAACCATCAAAAGTTTTACTTATTTAATTGTCAAAACAATTTAGCATAACTGATGATAAAAATTGAAATCCCTTATGCAGGGCTATCTTTTCGCATCAACTGTAGTCTCAATTCCCGCTGCTGGCTTGCAGGAAACCTGCATACCACGATACTCTCCTCCCTTCATTTGCAGGCAATCTGCACGGCGGAAACCGATGTTCGCACAAAGAAAATCGGGCATTGCATTGACCTTGGGATTCCCCTTGTGCTAACTTGAAGCTTGTGAACGGGAATTATTTCTCCCAAAACTAACGACCATGACCACTCTCGCTTTCATCCAGAACGTTGGGCTTCCCGAGCTCGCCATCATCTTCATGTTCATCCTGATTTTCTTCGGCGCCAAGCGGCTGCCGGAACTCTTTGGTTCCTTTGGAAAATCCATCAAGGAGTTCAAGAAAGCCACAAGGGATATTGAAAACGACATCAATTCGTCGATGCACGAACAACCCAGGCAGGTCACTCCACCCCAGCAGAGCGTTCCCCATCAGACCGAACAGGCGACCAAGCAAGAGACTCAATCGTAATTGCCATCCCATCGCACGTTCTCAAAACCACCTCAACAGGGTGGTTTTTTTTGTCCGGGGATGATGGTGTTCTCTCAAACATGCATTTTCCTTTTTGGTATTCCCGCACACCTCTATCCTGTTTTCGGGCCTACTTCAGCTCCGCCCAATGGACACAGTAGAAAGAAGTTCAAATTGAAAATCCAAATCGTAGCGGGAGCTTCCAGCTCGCGTCCCATCTACACCCCGCTGACACCCCTACCCTCATCTCCCTCGCTTCACACCTCCACAACACTACCCGTAATCCCGACTCCCCTCACCCCAAGCCTCCCTATCAACCGATAGGGGTAGGGATGGCTCATTGAGTTGATCCACCCCTCCTCCGAACAGGACGAGAGACTTAACTCCTGGCTCCTAACTCCTAACTCCTGGCTCCTGCATTTCATCCGCTCGCGGTTAAAAACTTGACAAGTGGGGCAATTGGGAGTGCAAGGGAGGAATGAACGTTTGTTTGCAATCCCCTGCATCCCTGCCCTTGCGCTGCGATGTTGCCGCTGTGGCATCGCCTGATCGCGCGGCGGTTCTGCTACGCCAGCGCGGAGGATTGCTGCTGCTCCCCCTGGGGGAGAAATAAGTACGCAAACTGGTGCAGCGCGCACCCTGAATTTGCAACGCCGGAAGGTTTCGATGCGTTGCCACCGCAGATCCGCCAACCAGAGGCATCGGCACATGAGGCCATGAACCCGACGGACCTGCAGCCCGGCTCACCGCCGAGTCCTGCCATCCATAAAGCCTTGGGCCTTGCGCTCAGAACCTGTGCTCCTTAAAACGGACACTCATTGACCTATTGATCCGCAACTGCGGACTTACTGCCATGTTTCACTTTAACATCGAAAAGAAATACAAACCCTTTCCCAAAATTGACTTGCCGGATCGACGCTGGCCGAACCGCACGATCCAGCAGGCCCCCATCTGGTGCAGCGTTGACCTGCGCGACGGAAATCAGGCACTCGCCAATCCCATGACGATTGACCAGAAGACCGAAATGTTTGAGCTGCTCGTGAAGATGGGATTCAAGGAAATCGAAGTGGGCTTTCCCTCGGCCTCCGACACCGAATTCCAGTTCACGCGACGGCTGATCGAGCAGGGATTGATCCCGGATGATGTTGCGATTCAAGTGCTCTGCCAAGCCAGGGAACACCTGATCCAACGCAACTTTGAAGCCTTGCAGGGTGCAAAGAAGGTGATTTTTCACCTGTACAATTCAACCTCTCCGCTGCAGCGGCGGGTAACCTTCAACCTGAACAAGCAGCAGATCAAACAGATTGCAATCGACGGCACACGCATGATCAAGGAGCGTGTATCGATGCTGCCGCAGACGGACTTCACCCTACAGTATTCGCCCGAAAGCTTTTCGGACACCGAGGTCGACTATGCACTGGAAGTGTGCGAAGCGGTACTCGATACCTGGCAGCCAAGGGCTGGGGAAAAAGTGATCCTGAACCTGCCTGCCACGGTCGAAGTATCGACCCCCAACGTGTATGCGGACCAGATCGAATGGTTCATCCGCAACCTGAAGCAGCGCGAACACGTGATCATCTCACTGCACACTCACAATGACCGGGGCACGGGTGTGGCCGCTACCGAGCTGGGCTTGCTGGCAGGCGCTGACCGGGTGGAAGGAACCCTCTTTGGCAATGGGGAACGCACGGGAAATCTCGACATCATCAACGTGGCGCTCAACCTGATGGCGCATGGAGTGGACCCGCAGCTGGATCTGAGTGATCTGCCCGCGATTCGCGAGGTCTGCGAGCGCAATACCGACATGCCAGTCCCACCACGTCATCCGTATGCCGGGGAACTCGTCTTTACCTCGTTTTCCGGCTCGCATCAGGATGCGATCAAGAAGGGCATGGACCTGCGCAAGCAGGAAGCCAGCGACGATGCACACTGGGCCATCCCCTACCTCGCGATTGATCCCTCCGACATTGGTCGCAGCTATCACGCCATCATCCGCATCAACAGCCAGTCCGGCAAGGGAGGCGTCGCCTACATCCTCAATCAGGAGTTTGGCTATGACCTGCCCAAACCGATGCACCCGGAAGTGGGCCACTGCATCAACCAGCATGCCGACCGTCAGCAGCGCGAACTGTCCGTGCAGGAAATCCACGACTGCTTCCTCGCCGGGTTTGCCAATCTGTCAGAGCCGCTGGAACTGGTGGACTATGACGTGCACCGGGAAAGCAAGGCCGAACCAGACAAGACCTACCAAATTTCGGGCGTCATGCGACTGCAGGGCATTGAACATGCATTTTCCGGGGTTGGGAACGGCCCGATCAATGCGTTTGCGAATGCACTGGAAGTGATGGGGGTAAAGGATTTCAAACTCGTGGACTATCGTCAGCATGCGATTGGGGAGGGTTCTGCAACACAATCCGCCGCCTACATCTGCATCCAGGCCGACAACGGAAAAGGACCCAAGTTCTGGGGAGTCGGACTCGACGCCAACATCGAGTTTGCCAGCCTCAAGGCATTGGTGTCGGCCTACAACCGATCAAGCGCGCAACCCGTAGCTTGAGGCACTGCACGCTGCCCCACTTCCGCAGACCGAATGGGGCAGAACGGAGCCGGTCGTGTCCCGATCACTCCCACCTGGAGTGCTTCGGGGGATCGGCTGGCGCGATGCAAAACACAGCACCCTGCCCGTGCCGCGATCAGCCTTTGGTCTCGATGGAAAACTCCTCAATGCGCTTGCGCAGAGTGGAGCGACTGATGCCGAGCACCTCAGAGGCCTTGAGCTGATTGCCCTTGGTCTCCTTGAGGGTGCGAAGGATCATTTCCTTCTCCATGGCAACCAGCAGCGCACGATGGTTCTCCTTGCGCAGCAACTTGTAAATGTGGTCAAAGGATTCCTCGCGATTCATGCCACCGCCGATCCAGGTATTGGCCGCTGCCGGGGCAGTTGGCAGCACATCGGCGCGCTGAGGTTGTGCACCCCATTCCGGCTCCGGACTCTCTGGCTCGGCCTCAGATTCCGCGATTTCGGGTATCTGCGATGGAGAGTCGAGTGCTTGCGTTTCGGGACTGGGTGGGGTTGCCGGGCTGGTGCGTGATGAACTGCGCTGCCGCAGCTCTGCAGGGAAATCACCCGGCAGGATGACATCACCCTGTGCCAGCACCGCGCTGTGATGGATCATGTTTTCAAGCTCGCGCACATTGCCCGGCCAATCGTGAGTCATCAAGAGCCGAAGCGACTCCTGCGACAGGCGTTTGGGCTTGCTGCCGGACTTGTTGGCCAGCTTCTGAAGCAGGAAATTGGCAATGAGCGGGATGTCGTCGGTGCGCTCCCGCAGGGCAGGCAGTCGCAGGCGAAACACATTGAGCCGGTAGTAGAGGTCCTCACGAAACTCCTTATCCTTCACTATCTGCTCCAGGTTTTTATTGGTCGCGGCGACGAGACGAACATTGACCTTGATCGTTTCATTGCCACCAACGCGCTGCAGCTCTCCCTCCTGGAGGACGCGGAGAACCTTGGTCTGCGTGGAGAGCGTCATGTCGCCCAGCTCGTCGAGAAAGATGGTGCCACGATCAGCAAGTTCGAATTTCCCCTTTTTCAGGTGGGTGGCCCCGGTAAAGGAGCCCTTCTCGTGGCCAAACAGCTCACTCTCAATCAGATTCTCCGGAATCGCGGCACAATTGACCGCCACAAAGGGACCCTCCGAGCGAAGGCTGTGACGGTAAATGCAGCGGGCTACCAGCTCCTTGCCGGTGCCGCTCTCCCCGGTGATCATGACAGTCGCATCACTGGGTGCGACCTGACCGATCAGCTTAAACACATCGCGCATCACATCGCTGGAGCCTACCATGCCCTCCTCGTAGTCACGGGAGTCGATGCCGGGCAGGGACGGTTCCGACTCGGTGTGCAGCTGCGCCCAGGCATCAAACGCCTTGGTGGTCAGATTGAGCACCTTCTTCAGCTCAAACGGCTTTACGATGTAATCGAAGGCGCCAAACTTCATCGCCTCGATCGCCGTCTGAGTGGTGCCATAGGCCGTCATGATGATGACCATCGAATCCGGCGAAGCATTGCGAATGTGCTGCAGCGCCTCGATACCGCTGATGCCCTGCATCCGGTTGTCGGAAAAGATCACTGCGGGCTGAAGCTCGGATGCGCGTTCAACACCCTCCTCCCCGCTTCCAGCGAGCTGCACCTCATAGCCGCGCGGCTCAAGCACACGCTTCAGGGAGTAGCGGATTTCACTGTCATCATCAATGACCAGGATGGTCTTGTCGTTTGCCATAGCTCAGGTTCTCCAGCACAATTTCACGATGTCGAGACATACATTTGCAGGCGGTCCAGCAGATGATTGAAACCATCGGCCAACGGAATGTATCCCCGCAATTGAATCTCACCTTTACCCACAGCTGCGAGGTTGTCAGCAAGATTTGCAACCGATTTCCAGGCGACCTCGAGGTTTGCAAAGCGAAAGTCCACCGAACGTCCCCCAACCGCACTGCCATCGCTCACCCAGCTGAGACGCCCCTCTTGCACGGTGATGCACCCAAGGTTTGCTTCTACTCCACCGATGAAGAGAGAAATCCGGCCATCGGGCAGATGATCCATCAGCCCACGGCTGAAATCATCCACCTCCCTCAACCCATTGAGTCCTGCCACAGCAGCACGCAGCGTGAGCAGGGTCTTGGCCAACAATTCCTGCGGTTGCGCATGCTGCCAGGCCTGAGTGCTCATGCGTTGTTTCAGGGCGAGCAGGTTGCGGATGAACCTGAACCACGCGGGAACGTGAGACAGTCCTCGAAGGCTTCGCAGCGGGAAGCGGTTGTTCTCAAAAAAACCCAGTGCCTCGGACTGTGAACGAAAGGCAAATCCGATGGAGTCGGCAGGCAGTGACTGTGAACGAAGATCGAGCAAGCGCACTCCAGCACCTCCGGTCTGGCGGATCACCGCGATGTCACAACCCGCCACGCTGCAGGTAATGCTGCGCCCGACCTCCGGCAACGGTGTTCCCATGAGGCTTCCGGGAAAGGAATCCTCCTGCATCAGACTGAACAGGATCCACGGATACAGCAGACACTGCACCCGCCCACGCTCACAGGTCAGGGTTTCCATGCTGATGCGCCCTCGCAGTCTCAACCACCTTTGCGATCACATCGAGCGGGTTGCACTTGGGGCGCACCCGAAACAGATTCTCCCGAATCTCGCGCAGTTCTCCAGGGTTATCCATCCACTGCTTGATGATGATCGGCAGGTCTCCCGCACGTTTGATCGAACGACCAAGGTTGTGTTTTTTGCAGTATCGAACTGTGATGATTTCCTGAGGCATTAATCCGCCAATGCCATTGGAAATAATGGGACAGCCCAGGAAAATCGCCTCACTGGTCAGCCCTGTTCCAGGTCGAGCCACCACCGCCGATGCACACTGCAGCAGCTCCGCCATTTTGTCGGTGTAGCGCAGGGGTTTCACGCGCATGGAAGGATGACGGCGATCCCAAAGGTTGATGGAATCGTAGACGAGGTTGTTTCGCGCGCAGAGTGCGACGACCTGGGGACGAATGCCCTGACTGTATATGAATTCAAGCTTGTCCAGGTGGTTGTTGGCACCATTCGCACCTGTCCCCAGCACGAGGATGAATTTGTCCGGATCCATTTTCAGTTCGTCACGAATGAACTGCACCTTCTGTTCCTCGCTCATCATGGAGTCGTAGAACGATGGCTTGAGCATGAATCCGCCGACCCAGTTCTTCTCATCCTTCATGCCAAGTGCTTTTGCGGCCTCGCAGGTTTCCTCGACAGCCCCGATGAAAAGATCACAGTCCGGGTTGACCCACTGTCGGCTGAACCCGTAGCTTCCATACAATTCACCACAGTAGGTAATGCAGGTAACCTTGTCGGGACCCAGCGTCTTTTTTGCCAATTCGAAAAACCCGTGATTGAGGTGCGGGTGGGTACTGATCAACACCTGCGGCTGGTAGAGTTCGAGTGTTTCCTCAAAATTCTTGCGACCAAAGATGCGCTTGGCGGCCCCCAGCAGTTTCACCTGCTCGAGAAAATTCCAGTAGACGTGATGCATGCGCGGCGCCAGTCGCTGGATCCAGTTGTAAGTTTCCACCCCGATATTGTAGATGGGGTGTGTGCCCTCCAGCGTCTGGTGGATGTTGATCTCAAGGCCCATCTTGCGACCTTCGGGGGTATGGGCCCAGTCTTCGAAGGCGCGTGCGCGCATGTTGTGACCGGTGCCAGTGCTGGATGTTAGGATGAGTACTCTCACGTTGATAAAAAACGGGGAGCCAATCCGACTCCACATGCTGTCCTGTTTTGGAGGATCGAATGTGCGACCCAAAATCTATGCAATCACACGAAAACGTTGCCCTGTCAATGTCAGGCTTGGGTGCGAGCAGTGGGTGATCGGTGATGGGTAAGGTAGCGGGAGCTTCCAGCTCGCGAAAAAAAGATCGAACCACGGATGCCTAATGCCTGATGGCGAATGGCTCCTGCGGTTACAAACCGCTGATAAACAACCACAGATGGGCACAGATTTTGGATGATGCTTCTTCTCTCACGATCTGTGCTATCCTGAAATTTGCTTCGCACCCTACAAGTCGAGGTTGAATGCCGCTGCGCTCTGGAGTGGTTCAAATTCGGCCCCATGCAGACTCACCAAGGTGAGTCTCACAAAAGGAGATGTGTGATAAAGGCGCGAGCTGGAAGCTCCCGCTACCTTCATCCTGACCGCGTTCTTACTCCTTGCTCGTGCGGTTCATCCGCTAAGTGAGAATCACCGATGGCACAGATAGGGAGAGGATAAAGTCATACGTCATTCACAAAACATCGTTCCTTCGCTACTGGATCGACTGCGCCGAACAGGATGGGCCTGCGGCCCAACAGTTTTTTATACCCATTATGGTTCAAAAACTGAATCCCATAACATCAGCAGGCGAATGCCTGCCGATATTCAGTAATCTAGACAAGCGCTGACTGATGTCAGACATTGTAAACATGGTTTCCTTCATTTCAACACGAGAGCTCTCAAGGCAACCGGGCAAGGCCATGGCCAAAGTTCGCAAAATGGCCCGCAGGTAATCACACAGAACGGTGTCCCTGCCGCTTACCTGATCCCCACCAGCGGTCGGGCCAACGAAGTCGATCTCGATGCCTTGCGTCGTTTATTGCTTGGCCGTGCTTTGGATGCTGCTCAAGCGGAAGCGGCTCGCTCTGGAACTTCCACACTATCGATGGACGAAATCAACTCAGAAATCGCTGCCTACCGGGGAGAGCGCAACTCAGTTCAATGCAAACAACCTGGCTGATGCCTGTCCCAGTCTGGGTCATCGATACAAAAGTCCTGATCTCCCCAGCACTGACTGCTGGGGGCACCTGCGACAAGATTCTGCCGGCGGCGATGGATGGGAAAATTCGCTTGGTGTGGAATTCGCCCATGCTCGCAGAATACCGGGCAGTTCAAGCGCGCCTAAAGTTCAAGTTTTCGCCTTCAACCGTTGCCAGCTTATTGGCAATCTTCGATCCCGGAGAACAAGTAGATTTTACGGCGCTGTCGCTTTGCCAGATCCTGACGATCTGGCATTCCTAGCCCAGACGTGGTGATTATTTACGGTAGGATTCGGTTAATCAGATTTAGTAATCTTTATATTTTGCGTTTGACCCCTTCGAATTTGCCTTATCTCCATGTTCCAAAAGTGCATTGCCAAAACGGATTGCAGCCTCCGGGTTATCTTGAACGATATAGCCACATATTTCGGCAAGATCTGCCTTGGCCTCGTCGGTCCAAACTACTTTGTACACCACGATTCAACGAGTTTTTTGACTTCTTCAGTCGTTTTCACTCGACCCGCCTTGGAGTCTTCCAAACCACGCTGGATTCCAGCAATAAGCTCAAGCTCATCACGGATTTGATCCAATGTTGCAGTCTCAGGAAGTCTTCCAACAGCTTCTAAAACCATTTCTTTATCGCTCATATTTTCGGTGCTTAAATTACATCAATTTCCTGAGTTTCGCAACTTTTCTTATTTCGCAGATGGATGGGATTTGCTGTAAGCTTCTTTGAGTCGGGTCTGGCTCAGATGCACTTAGATCTGGGTAGTCTGCAAACGGAGGTGTCTGGTTTGTTGCTGCACGTGGCGGATGGCGAAGTTGAAATGCTCAGGTTGGCTCAGCATGGGAATTTCATTTCCCTGAAAACAGGGGACTTTGGCTGGACCAAAGTCCTGTGGGCACCGCAGGTGCATTTGTTAAATCCCTTTTTCTTGAACCTGCATTCTCGAACGCCTCACCACTTCCCCACGCAAAGCAAGTCTTTCCGGTAGTTCCCCCGGCCAAACTCGCACCCCGCATGCCCTTCTATCCATACCACGCTGGAAACCCGATTGATGCAGCGGGAAAAAATGCCCATAATGGATTGCATGAAAAATCCAGTATTCAGATTGCTAATCTCCGTGTTCATGCTCTCCCTCCCCGTGCTTCCGGTCCAGGCATCCCAAACCCTGGAAGGATGGCCAGACAGCTGGAGTACCCAGTGGCTGACCCATGTCGATGGTGATGATGCGATTCAGCCCTTCATGGTCAGTGAAGGCACACTCATCATCAGGGGCGAACCGTACGGGTACATTCGCACTCGGGAAGTGTATCACCACTATCAGCTTGAGTTCGAATGGCGCTGGGTCAGGGAAACCGGAAACAGCGGTGTATTGATGCACATGAACGGACCGGATCAGGTTTGGCCTCTCTGCATCGAAGTGCAGCTTCGCGCCGGAAATGCCGGAGACATTGTCATGATCAACACAGGATCGGGAGTCACGGTGCGGGGTGAGTCCTACCTCGTCAACGGAGATGCACGCTTCGCCAGTGCCACCAAAACCATTCCCGAAATCGAAAAACCAGCCGGGGAGTGGAACCATTGCAAAATCGTCAACGCAGGCACCACGCTCGAGGTCTGGATCAATGGTGAAAAAGTAAACTCGGCCTCGTCCATGACGCTCAGCTCAGGTTTTGTCGGATTTCAATCCGAAGGAACACCCCTTGCCATTCGAAAGCTAAGTCTGGTTCCTCTGCAACCCTGAATGAGCACAGTAGAAGTGCAAAGCCACTACAACGACGTGTAGTTTTGCCAGTGTGTTTTACGAAATCTTATTCGTATTTTTATTTTGATGCAATTTTATTACTGTCTTCTTCGTCGTGTAGACCAGACACCAATATCATCACATGAAAATACTGAAAGAATTCGACGAAAAAACACTGAGGCAAAAACTGAGGTTTGAGAATCGAACCACAGCTCGCCGCCCGACTTCACGGCTGCGAGAGCGTGTTCGAAGCAAATCCTTCTTTGAGGATGGACCGAGCGGACCCTATCATGGTCTTGGCATGTACGGCCGCTTCTGATTTGGGCAAAGTCCGAATCATCCAGTCTCGATGCTTGCTTTTGCCCGCCATTGGCGGGCGAGGCTTGCAACAACAACCTACAGCTGATCATTTTGCTTTACCTTCCCCACCCTCATGCTGCCAGCAGCAAAAGCACAACTCCAAAAATCGCGCATTAGGTGAAATGCCATAACAGAGGCGCAGCTACACCTCTAGACGTTCAAACGGCAGTTGCCGATCCTGTGCCCATTGCAGTACTGTCGCAGTGAATTCGACAATGCATGAAAACCCAGACTCCAATATTGAATTACCGAATGCCATGAGTATGATGTCCAACACTTTCCGCGACTGCCGAACGCGCAATGCAGCCGCATATTGTCTCTGCCAGAAACATACCCATGAATTCACCCCAAATCCTCCCTGACGCAACAGCATCCACGCCCGATCCAGCAACCTTTGCTCCGGGTAGCGAGGGACTCGTCTTTGCGTGGGAAATCCATGGAAACGGATCGGGGCGTGAACTCAACTGGAAGGCCGTGCGCGAGGGGTGGAATCAAAAAGGACTGATCTGGCTTCACCTGCATTTCGAGCACCCAACGGCGAACCGGTGGCTGCGTGAAAAAAGTGGTATCGAAGAGTCCTTGCTGCCATACCTGCTTTCCGATGATTCCCGTCCTGGCGCAGTGGTACACGAAAACCGCCTCATCCTCATCATGCGTGGCATCAACGCAAACCGCGGTGCGGAACCGGAAGATCTCATTACGCTTCGCCTCTACCTTGCCCCGGATCAGATCATCAGCCTGCGCCGCCGGAGAGTGCAGACGATGCAGGCGACTCACCAGGATCTGCTTGAAGGGCATGGAGTGCGCAACGCCAGTCAATTCCTCATTGAAGTGATTGCCAGGATCGTCGAACGCATCGGCGATCATGTGGAAACGCTCGAAGAAAGACTCTCCCAACTCGAACAACAGCTGCTCAACAACGAAATCGACGGCCTGGGGGCTGGGCTACAGGAGCTTCAGTCCGACTTGATTGACTTGCGGCGCTACCTGCATCCGCAACGCATCATGTTTGGCAAACTGCTCGATGTTGAACTCGATTGGCTCGACGACGGAACCTACAATCGCATCCGCACACAAGTTGAGTTTCACACCCGGCACGTCGAGGACATTGACTACTGCTGGCAACGCACACAGGTGATCAAGGAAGACCTCAATACCCGGCAAAGCGAGCAGCTCAACCAAAAACTCTACCTGCTTGCAGTGGTATCCTGCGTCTTCCTTCCTCTGACCCTGATCACCGGATTGCTCGGGGTCAATCTCGCGGGTATACCCATGGCAGAACACCCAGCCTCGTTCAGCGTGCTCACGGCGACAATGCTAGGAATCGCTGCGATCATCCTTGTCTATTTCAAACGAAAACGCTGGTTTTAACAGGATGCAACCGCAACTCACTCCTGAGGACATTTGGACTTCGTTCGACCTCGAACCCGGTCAAACCCTGGTTTGGGATGTCGGCGCAATCCGACTCTGCGCTTCACGCTGCAAGAATGATTGGCTGATTTTCAAAGAAAACAGCAGCGAACGATCCGCCGCAAGCATCGACGTTCACAACGAACCCGTCGACATCACACAATCCCACGAGCGCTGGGCTTTCAAGAATCCTCGACCGACTCTTCACATCCAACCGGCAATGCCTGACCGTCCGCTGGTGGTGCGTCCACTCACGCCGCTCGGACTCCCCCCCGACTCGGAAGTACAGTTCTACATCAACATCCCAACCTTTGTTCAGCTCGGGTTTTCCCATTCCAAGCGCAAAACCGAGATTACAGCATTTCCTTCCCAAACCCTTTCAAACACCTGGTTTGGGGACAACTATGGTGGTGTGTTGTGTTATGCCAACAAAAGCATGATTCGCCGGGAAAAAGAAGAGCTGGGCGTCATCGCAAATCAGATCATTTGTCCGTTCAAGATCAAAAACCGCGCGAATGAAGTGCTTCAGGTCGAACGCATCTGTCTGCGCGTCCGATACCTGTCCATATGGGCTGGAAAACAGCGACTCTGGAGCAATGAAGTGACCTCCATTTTCAGGGGACATGGAAAGGAAACCCAACTGGAGTATGCATCCGCTCCACCCAAAGACGCTACCGAACCACACCTGATAAGGAAGGCCGAGGTGAAGCCTGAGCGGGGATTCCTACGGCAAACCTTCGCCCATGCGTCCTTCCCGTGGAGAAAGGAGAATGCATCATGAGCACCAGCC
This sequence comes from Puniceicoccaceae bacterium, assembly GCA_040224245.1. Lineage (NCBI taxonomy): Bacteria > Pseudomonadati > Verrucomicrobiota > Opitutia > Puniceicoccales > Puniceicoccaceae > Puniceicoccaceae bacterium. Next base: position 103,976 of record JBEGIR010000071.1, read on the forward strand.
TCAACCAATTGTCCGAGTTTTTTGCCCAGTATCCACACGCCTCGGGCATCCTGAAGTCGCTCATCATTGCGGTCATTTGCTTTCCACTGCTCTGGATGCTTGCGGGGCTTACAT
>JBEGIR010000072.1 GCA_040224245.1 Puniceicoccaceae bacterium
ACGATGCGAAATGACGCATAACACCGGTGAGGAAACCCTGGAATCGGGATGAATTTGGCTGTATCCACGACGGATTTTCAAGTGTGTTGGAGTAGTCCCAAATGCCCGGACTGGTATTTTCTTGGGAGCTGAATTCGGTTCCCCATGCGGCGATTCGTCAAAAAAGTGAACAAATGGGCAATAAAAAATTGACTCCGAGAGTTGGAATCCTTTCGGTGTTATGCGTCCTCCCTCCTTCTTATGTCCTCACCTGAGAAATCCGTTCTACTCCCACGTCAATGCGTCCATTTTCCGGATTGGGAAAGCGTACTTCATGCATCAATCACAGATGCTGCAGATCGCGAGAACATTAAGATTACCATCCGGTGGTATTTGGGTTGGTGCAAAGCTCATCAGTACGTTGCCAATGTTGAGACTGCGAATGGGTTTCTGGAATGTGTGCGACAGCAGAAAAATCCGTTGGACCGTGTTTTTGAGTGTTGGAAAAAAACCTCCGGTGGTTCTTTCTCAATGCCAGAAGACGGGAGCAGAAAGACCGTGTGATCTCGCAGTCGTCCGTTGCGGTCGGATGGCGGAGCGATGGATTGGGAGATCGTAGTTTGAAGATTGGATGGATGGGTCCTTCGGCTTGCTCAGGGTGGGGCGGCGTCCGCCCTACGGCTTGCTCAGGGTGGTGAAGCCACAAGCGAACGCACTACGGGGGGAACTGGGAGAGGCCATTATCTGTGGCAATCTGAAATCTGCGGTAGAGAAATCGCGTCCTGCGGACTCTGTGTGTTTTGTGCCTTTTGTGGTTGAAGCTTTTATAAAAGAAAGAGTTTGAACCACCGATTGCCCAGATTTCTCAGATGATGAGGGGTGCAGCAGAGCTGTGATGGCGGATGAGAAATAGTTGATGGTGAAGGTTTTAAGTTTAGGATGGCTCAGTATTGGAGAAGGCTGGCGCGCTGCTGGAGCTGGAACATCGTTCAGCTGTGCTTCACTGGATGGACTGGCGGTGCCAGCCCAACAGGATGCGCTGCGCGCAACAGGTTTTTGTGGGTAGTTCTGATCCTGTTGCTGGGAAAGGTCGACCATTGAGGTATTCGAGTGTCCAGGGGTCGAAATTTTTCCAAATTCCGCTACGGAACAAAAGAGATTGTTTTTGAACCTGCTACACGGAGGGATGACGTGTATCCTGCTCCGGCGAAGCCGGATCAAGAGAGTCCGTAGGACGAACGATGTTGGATAAGATTCGGTTGGATGGAACAGGCTGACGCGCTGCTGGGACTGGAACATCGTTCAGCTGCGCTTCACTGGATGGACTGGCGGTGCCAGCCCAACAGGATGCGCTGTGCGCAACAGGTTTTTTGTGGGTGGTTCTTGAACCTGTTGCTGGGAAAGATGGAACCGTTGAGGTTTTCGAGTGTCCAGGGGTCGAGATTTTTCCAAATTCCGCTACGGGGGGAACCGATGGCTTGGGAAGGGACATGGTGGGTGGGACGGCGGCTCCCGGCGAGCGGGGGCCCTACGCAAGCGAGGGGAATCGCCATGAGAGAAGATGCGACGAGAACGGGGTGGAGATTGGGCGATGGGCAATGAATCTCAACTCAATGGAATCTGTGTTATCCTGTAATCTGTGGTTAAGAAAGAAAGAATTTGAACCACTGCGCAACGAGCTACGAGGGCGAAGGATTTGTGCTTCAACTAGCGCATACGGGTTCTGGTTTTGTTCACTGAACAGAAACGTAGGGTCTTCGCTAGCCGGAGACCTCAGTTACCTCACAAGATGCGGCATCGCGGTGAACGCGAACCCTACGGAAACGTGATGGATGATCAGTGTTTTTAACAAGAATGGGGCTCAGCGTGAAGATGCTGTTTCCCTGAAAAGATGGGACTTTGGTTGGACCAAAGTCATCTGGGCGCCGCAGGGGCATTTGCACAGATAGGGTTATCCGGAGAACTTGTTTCGATGCGGATCCCATTCATTTCAATGAGTTTTGACTGGGCTTGCCAGTTGTCCGAAACTTTGCTGTAGTCGAACTTCAAACAACGCACCTCAAATCCCGGTTAATTCCTCCGAGCCATGCGATTTTTCCATTCTGTTTCCTACTTTAAACCACTCATTCTGGGCTTTGCCCTGACACTTTTGGCATGCTGTCAGGGGCAAGCTGAACCATCCACCGCAGATGCAACTGGGAAGTACTCTTCCCGGACATGGAGTCTTCAGGATGGTTCCCGTTTTGAAGCCAGCTTCACTATAGAACTTGGGAGCAAAGTTTATTTTCAGGGGGAGGAAGGTCGCAACTGGATCATCCCGCTGCACTATCTCGGAGACGAGGAGCAACAATGGGTTCAGGCTCATCTAGGCAAAGGCAAAGAACCCGTATTGTGGAGGGATTCCACCAGCCCCATGGCAAAAGCAGTCAGGGAGAATTCTCTCATTTTAGGGGAGGATGGAAATCTGGAAGATTTTGAGGTCGGAAATCGTATGGAGCCTGAGTTTTATGTGTTTTATACTGGTGCCTCCTGGTGTGGACCCTGTCGAAGTTTTGTGAAACACCTCAAAATCTGGTATGACGAATTCAAGCGACATGGGATCAGCAACACCGAAGTCTTTTTTGTCAGCAGCGACAATAGTAGAGGCGAGTTCAAAAAGTATGTCACCTCCCATGACATGAAATGGCCTGCCATTTCATGGAAGCGCAATTATCCCAAAGCCATTCAACAGTATCGAAGAAACAGTATTCCGGGCATGGTGATCACGGATAGGCAAGGTCGCATCCTTACCGACGCCCACAGTGGCACCGATTACAGAGGAGCCCATACCGTGCTGGAGGAACTCAAGGAGATGGTCTTCCATACCAATCCCCAAAACCCTCTCACTTATCAGGTCTATTTTGATACCATTCGCAACCGGTATCTGGAAAACAACAAAGGGAAAGACCTCTTACCCTCGCCCCTCTACCTGTTTGTCGATCCTGAAACCCAAAAACAATGGGGGTCCATCGAATTGGATTTGATCTTAAAAGTCAGTCGCAATGGACACGTTATCGATTGCCAGATTTTGAACCATGACCGACACGAATTGGAATCCAGCATTCGCCAGGCCTGCGAGCGTTGGCTTTTTCTGCCCCAATTGAAAGAGGGTCGCCCGATGGAAACCCAGGTGCGGCTGCCTCTCAAGATTCACAACTGACACCCATGCTCATCGCGTCCACACACCATCGAAAAGGAATTGCCACCGCAATGGTACAACAACTTAATTGAGTATGAGCCAACGTTCTACTCCTGCCCCTTTTTGTCCTGACGAAGCTCTTGAGCGCAGTGCGATAAGCCCCACATTCAGGGCTGACTCCCCCCAAAGCCAATTCCTCTCATTTGGGATTCGATTGGCAGTGTTGTGGGTGTTTGGAGTTTCAGGAGGGCATGCCCTCGCCGAAGAGGCGTCGATTATCGAACCTGCGCAGGTCGATGATGTGCTCAGCGCACTGGTCGAGAACGGCGAAGCTGTCGGGGTATCGGCGCTGATATGGGAAAAGGGTGCGGAAACCTATTTCGGTGCCTATGGAATGGCCGACGACGATGCAGACCGCCCCATGCAGCGCGATACCATCGTACAGATTTTTTCGATGACGAAGCCGATCACTGGCGTAGCCTTGCTCACGTTGTGGGAAAAAGGCCTGTTCGACCTCGACGATCCAATTGCCAAATACGTGCCTGAACTCACCGATCTGAAAGTCTATGCGGGTGAGGATGCAGAAGGTGAAACCGTGCTCGTCGAACCCGCACGCGCACCAACGATCCGCGATTTCACCCGTCACACTGCGGGGCTGACCCATGGGGGCGAGGATTCTCCGGTTGCTGCGCATTACCGCAGGGAGAATCCGCTTGATCGCACGGCCGACTACGACGCTTTCGCCGAACGACTGGGGCGCGTTCCCCTTCTCTATCATCCCGGAGAACGCTGGGTTTACGCTGATTCCGTAGACGTGCAGGCGCTACTGATCGAACGCCTGACAGGCAAGCCCTACGCTGATTACCTTCGGGAGACCATCTTCGAGCCTCTCGGTATGCACGAAACCGGATATCTCGTGCCGGAAGGGGAGCGGCACCGCATTGCGGCCCTCTACGACGGCGAAGATGTGAACAACCCGCTGGTCCGGTTGCCGGATGACCATTTCCTCAACCACAATATCCGCCAGAATTTCACGCTCGATCCGGGCGGCTGGGGACTCGCTTCGACGCTCGATGACTACATGCGTTTTGCGCGAATGTTGCTCAACGAGGGCGAGATTGACGGCGTGCGCATCCTGCAGGCAAAGACCGTTCGGATGATGGCTACGGACCATCTTCCCGCGACGGTGACCGACACGTCCTGGCTCTCGAGCAAGGGTCAGGTGGGGTTCGGGATCGACGTCGCGGTGCGCATCGCACCGCCTGCTTCCCGGGAGGAGAACTTCGGAGTGGTTGGGGAATTCTTCTGGGATGGTCTTGGCAGCACGCTGTTCTGGATCGATCCTGAGAACGAGATCGCGAGTGTGTTCTTCATGCAGCGCATCCCATTTTACGGAAAGGCACACAAGCTGTTTCGCGATGCGGTCTATGCTCGCCGCATCACCGAAGATGAACACAATCCCTAAGTCGACTGGCGATCTTCCTCGATGAACGCATCTCCCATCTTTATTCACACACTGAAGATGGGTTCAGCCAAAATCGCTTAGAATTCGCCAATGCGTTTCAAAATCAAATGCGATACCGACTTGAAGAAACCGTTGATTTGAGGAGTGGTATGGGATGCACAATCGATGGGCTTGTTTCTCGATGCTTTTCCTTTTGAGCACGACTCTGGGACTTCGGGGCGAGGTGGTGAATGCTGAACCCGAGTTTTTTGAGGTGGGCTTTGAAGGGACCCTTGCAGCTTCACCGGAAGCTGTCTTTGAAACCTTCGAAGCGATTGGCTCGTGGTGGAACCCATCCCACACCTTTGGGGGAAGGGCCGAAAACTATCGCTTCGAACAGCACGAACGCGCACTGCTTGAAAATCTGGAGACGGGCTGGGCAAAACATATGGAAATCGCCTACTGGAATAAACCACGCCAAGTCGTTCTGAAAGGAGGTTTGGGTCCCCTGATGATGTTACCCGTAAATGGAGTGATGGTGTGGACCTTCACTGAGACCGATGAGGGGACGGCAATACGCCTGAACTACAAAGTGGCCGGACACTCTGCAGGCGAGCAAGGCCTGAAGGTTTGGGCGGGTCCCGTCAATGAGGTGCTCCAGGAACAATTCAATGCCTTGTTGGCAAGCGTTACGAAAACCGGGCGTTGAGTGCGGGGTTCGCGGGTAAACCGGAACACAAGGGAGTTCGAAAACATCCCCGACTTCAGGGTCGTAGGTATGAATCCTCTCTGAGAAAATTCAGGATATTCTGCACATAGCATGACAACCCACTCCTCATGGAATCGCATCTGGCGCTGAAGGGTGTTTCCTGAGAAGGGTAGCAGCCTTCGCGCTGGGACTGCTGATTCCGGATTTACCGTGGATCCTGCAACGCATTCTGATTTCGACGACTGAGCTGGATCCCGTTCAGGTGCGGGCCTACGTGGTTTCGATGAGCGCACCGTTCTTCTGCCTGCTGCTGAGTGCAGCCATCAGCCTGCCCTTT